>CAILTZ010000214.1 GCA_903837255.1 uncultured Pirellula sp.
CCTCGACCGGTGACCACATGGTCAAGCCCGCCCAGGTCATCGACAAGACCGATGCGATCAGCAAAAAAATCGGCAACTTCCATCGCCGAATCCAATGCAACCCCCCAGCGGATTCTCCATCGCCTTGCACCGCCCCGAACCCAAGAGCATCCCTCGGAACCTCTCCAGCCCCTGGATCGCCTGCCCCGTGAACCTGGAACTGCTCGAGGGCTTGCAATGCTCCATCGGAAAGTTCGACCGGGTCGCTTTGCAAACCGCTGCGGCCATCGCGGGAGGATTCTCGTGGCATGGTTGGTTTTAAACCGTATTCCGTTTGCTAATAAACGACGCGTTGCTAAGGTACCCAAGGATCGAACGACGAGCCACGATCGCTAAGTAAGTCGCCAAGGAGCTCTCGCCGCGAAACGTCCGAATCATGGCAAAGCCATTGGCCCGGACCTCACGGAAAAACTCCTCCGCTAAACTCTCCCTCAACTGCGATGAGCGATCTTGACTAGAAACTCCACTAAACGCCAGGGTATCATCGACCACATCCATGACCAACCCGGCAAAACGGTCGCAGAAATTCTCCCAAGCTTGGGAATCCCCATCCATGCAGTCCCTGATGAGTCCTCGATCCAAATCAGAAAGGGCCACGCAATGCTCCGAGTTAATTGGGGTGAAAGCAATCCAGGAAAAGGAACTCAAGGGGCAGCGCCGCGATCTTAAAAATCCGCTCCGATCCGACCCAATCAACCACGATTCACTCAATTTTAGACCAGAAATGGCCGACAGCAAGCTACTTAAGGTTGCTTGACAGTCAGATGCGACCTGCCTAGGATGCCCCAAATGCGTCCGGAATGGAAATCGGCTACGTATTTCGCCCAATTTTTGTTTAGCCCAGTTTTTTCGTTGGAAATTTTAAGCTTGGAAAGGTTCTTGGAACCATGACTCACGTTGTGACTCAGCCTTGTGTAGGTTGCCGGTATACCGACTGCGTGGTTGTCTGCCCAGTCGAATGCTTTTACGAAGGGGATACGATGCTCTACATCCACCCCGATGAGTGCATCGATTGCGAGGCCTGCGTGGCCGAATGCCCCGTCGAAGCAATTTTTCACGAAGACAACGTACCCGCCGAATGGAAAGAGTACGTCGAGCTAAACGCCAAAATGGCCTCGAGCTCCAAAGTCATCACGGAAAAGAAAAAACCGCTGGCCGACTCCTAAAAAGCCTGCAGCCCTAAAAAGAACGACTCACTTCGGCTACGGCTATCTGGGCCGGTGCGTAAATCCGTACCCCCCAGTCCAACCCAGAGGGCAGAAGCGACAAGTCGGTCCGATGCGCAAGCTCCACAGCAAACAAGCTTCCAGCCGGGGCAGCCCGACCCCAATCGCTCAAAAGCTGCGTTAGCTCGGCTCCATGCGTCTCCCACATCGAATAAGGGGGGCAGCAAAACACCACCCAGGGAAGCCCGGCCCACTCAGATCCGCTCCCCTCGACCCCCAAGACCTCCAATCCATCGGCCAAGGAACGAGACCACCGCATAACGTCTTGGTCCAGTACCGTAACCTGCTCTGAAATTCCTAAATCCTGGGCAATCTTTTGAATAACCCTCGCCCCAGGCTTGAGAATCTCCCATACCCAAGCTTGCGCGACGCCCCGCGATACAGCCTCAAAAGCCAAAACGCCGGAACCTCCGAAAAGGTCGAACGCAAGACGGTTTTCAAGCGTACCACCTAGCAGATTCATCACCGCCTCCCGCGTCCGGTCCTTCATCGGCCTTGTCCTTGCATCACACGCAAATTGGAACTTGCGCGAACGATGACTCCCGGCGATGATCCTCAATGTGATCGTTTCGTAATCAGCTTTTTTCATGCAAATCTCGTTACAGACATCCCCAAAACTCGCGCTTAGCACCCACCCGTTACCTGCCATGCAATCGAAGATGCTTCATCCTCTTTCTGTGACTCGATTCCGGTGCCTTCTTGCAATCTCGACCACAGGGGTCCTGATGTGCCTTGCCTGGGCCCAACCAGTGTGGTCCCAATTGGTCCCCCCGTCCAGCCCCGAACAACTCCCCGGCGGGAGCGTCCTATCGGGCAAAAGCCCCCTATCCAAAAACCCCCTGCCCAAGTCCCAGGGCGCAGCGACACCCTCGACAAGCAAACTCTCTCCCGAAGAACGACAAGCTCGAATCCAAGCCAAACAGCAAGCGGAGCAAAAGGCCGATGAATTCCGCATGACTACCTACGGAATGATCGCTCCGACAGACCAAGCCCCCCTTGCGATCGCTTTCCAGAAAGCCTCCGACAATTTCCGAAATGCCATCGCAGATTACACCGAAGCCCACGTCAAAATCCAACATCGCTTGAAAGACGAAATGCCCGAGGGAGCCCGCGAAAAATGGCTCGAAAAACTTGCTGAATCCAACGCTGCCCTACGGGCCTACCGAGACGCGGCCGCAGAGCTCTATGCCAGCG
>CAILTZ010000215.1 GCA_903837255.1 uncultured Pirellula sp.
CTGCGAGGTTCACTGCGAGGTTCACTGCGAGGTTCACTGCGAGGTTCACTGCGAGGTTCACTGCGAGGTTCACTGCGAGGTTCACTGCGTGCCTCGACGCGATCATCGCGATGTCTTCGCTCCTGCTGCTGGGGCCTTCGTTCCTGTTGGGCTCGAGCCGATTCGCTGGATTCCCTGGGTGAGCTGGATTCCCTGGGTAACTCGGCGACCGCATCTGCATCGCTTCGGCCTCGTCGAGGAGCTCTTCGTGGGCCTCTCCGGTCGGTTTCGTCGCGTTGTTCATCGCTCGAGCGACGTCCGCGGTCTCCGCCGCGTTGGTTGGAGGGTTCCGATTCGACCGATGAAGGACGCGGTGCGGGTTGCTCTCGGCGTGTCGGTTCGACTGCATCGGCTTTTTCTTGCTGCGAATCCCACATGCTCTTGGTCGGTGTCCGCTTGGCCTTGGAGCTTCGTCCCGACCCATCTTTTGAATCGGATATTTTCTCGGGTTCTGACGGCTCGATGGATTCCCGGGGAGCGTCTTGTCGGGGTGCGTCTGAGGCGACGCCAAATATACTCGCAAGTGCATCCCATGAGCTTTGAAGCATCGATCGCTCACGGGGTTCTTTTGCTGACTTTTCTATGACGACAGAGGGATCCCCAACCGAGGATGGCATGGGCCTGTCCTGCTCGGTTGCCACATGATTCACAGCAACGGGATTCACAGCAACGGGATTCTCAGCAACGGGGCCGGTGTGCTTGGTGTCAGGGTGCTTGGTGTCAGGGTGCTTGGTGTCAGGCTTTGCCCCGGAGCCCGAGGTTCCTTCAGGAGTCATCGCCGATCCTTGACCAGCAACCGGCTCGCTCTTGGCCCCTTTTTTCGACCGCGGTGCGTAGTTGGGTGTGCCGAGCAAGTCCGCAAGCAGGTTCCAGTGATCTGACATAACTTTTAATGTTTCCGTTCGATTCTCTACGATCCCAGACCCAGCCCTACGGTCCCAGACCCAGATAGCTAAAGATTCCCATTGGTGCCCGGATCGACGGGCGATTGGCCTGAGTCGAGCCGGAGAATCTCCTAAGGATATCCCCGCAGGCCCGTTGTGGCAACTGACACCTGAAATAGTCCAGACGCGGGGCAAGCTAGGCTTCGGGGTTGGAAGGGACCCCGGGATGGGAAAGTCTCCTGCAAGCCCCACGCGTTGAGGTTTCTGCGAAATAATGGTTTATTCTCTGTCTAAGCCCCGGATTGGCCTAGACCCAGGGGATCGGCATTCGACAATGCCACTAGTGCTGGATTTCTTATGGATTCAGACATCCGATTTTGGGGTGTTTTGGTCATTGAGTCGAGTCGATCTGGACGGGTTGGAGTCTGTCATGGAGTGTCGTTTTAAAGTCAACGATTGGGTGATATGCACCCGAGAGAAATATGGTCTTTCTCCAGGGAAAAGGGCCAGAAACATCACCCCCGCTCCACACGGAGACATCTACTCTTATGAGGTTGATAAGTACTGGATTGTCCGGGAGGTGAAGGACCAGGAATTGGTTTTGGAAACCCGAACGGGTAAACAACATGTCGTGTCCGCCAAGGATCGTCGTATCCGCGTAGCTTCCTGGTGGGAACGCTGGTTGTACGGCAACCGGTTTCCCTCGAAAACCACCAAGACACCGGAAACATCGGCACAATCGATTCGACCAACCAACCCGAGTCTGCCGCGGAGCGTTTAAGTTCGTTTGTCAAGAGGACTTGACGTTTTCCTCGATTTTCAATTATCTTTCACCAAACACAAAGCTTTGGGATCATCCTTGAAGCAGGGTGCCGGCATAGCTTCAATTGGTAGAGCACCGCATTCGTAATGCGGGGGTTGCGGGTTCGACTCCCACTGCCGGCTTTTTAACCTTCGTGATTCCATTTCGGGACTAAAGAATCAATGGTAACTGCGTCAATGATCGACATTCGTGAAGTGGTATTGTCCAATCAGTCGTTTGGTCCTTCAGACATCGAACGCATCACCCGTGCGGTCGAAGAGGATTTGACCCAATTGGCACTGCTAAAAGACGCCGTCCAAGAATTGCAGCAGTCCCAAGGGTTATCGCCAGCAACCCAAGTTCGGCTTGGGGTATGTCTGTTTTTGTTGGGTAAGTTTTCCGAAGCCGAAGGGGCGCTCAGGCACGGCGACGGCGGAGCCCTAGCGCAATACTACTACGGGAAGATCTGTTTCCAAACCGAACAGTTCCAACGGGCATTGGACTATTTCGAAGCTGCCGAGAAGGCGGGATACACCCCCGAATGGTGCCAGCTTTCGCGTGCTGAGGTTCTTCGGTATCTAGGTCGCAAAGAGGAAGCTTTGCAATTGCTCGACAACATCTTCGGACCGGTCGAACAACACCCAGAATACCCCTACCAGCGAGCCGCCACGCTCGCATCCATCGGCGGGAACCTCACCGAGGTGATCGCTCTTTACCAGCGGGCTTTGCAACACAATCCCAAACACGGCGGAGCCCTCTTCGGTCTGGCCCTCGAATATGATCGGCTCGGTCATGACCTCCAAGCCTTTGAACTCTATCAACGCGGCGCCGGCTTGATCCCATCTCACATCGGAATGCTGCTAAATCTCGGACTGCTGTACGAAGACCGCAACGATTACGGGCGAGCTCAAGCCTGCTACAGGAGGGTCTTGGAAACTGCCCCAAATCATCAGGTGGCCAAGATGTACCTAAAGGATGCCATCGCCGGTGGTCCTGAATCGATCGATGACGAACAACACAAGAAAAATGAGAAACTCGCACAGTTGCTCAGCACTCCGGTTACGGAGTTCGAGTTGTCGGTTCGATCTCGAAACTGCCTTCAAAAGATGGGCATTCGTACCCTCGGGGATTTAACGCGAGTCTCGGAGCAAACCCTTCTTTCGAGC
>CAILTZ010000216.1 GCA_903837255.1 uncultured Pirellula sp.
CGTAATCGTCCACCGATTGATTTCGAGAGATGTATCCGAAAGTGGGGGGAGCTTCCAGCTCCCCCGTAGGAAGCCCGAGCCAACCCAACAACAGACGACAGACTACGGAGTCCTTTGGGAATGTTCTTCCGCCGTCTAAAGGCCCAAAGGCCAACAGTCTAAGGTCTAACCCGACTTCCGCTACTGGCGGGCGAAGTACAGCGGATTCTGGTCGCGGAAGGCCAATTTGTCAGAGCAGGGGATCCCTTGGCAATCGTTGCGGACACCAGCAAGATGAAAGTCGAAATCCCGGTAGAGCGAGTGCTTGCTGAGGCAGGCAAGACCATCTCGCTGAAAATTGAATCTTTCGAAACCGAAGGACGAATTGAAGCCGTATTGCCACTGTTGCCCAAATTCGACACTCTTCGTGAGTTGTTTGATTCGATTGCCTCGACGCTGGTTGTGGTCGAGAATAGTAATGGCAAATGGAAAGTGGGGCAAACTGTATACGTTCCGCTGATACCACAGAATGCGGTCGTTAAAGTCCCCATGACATCCATCGGCAACCTGACAGATGGTCAGCGAAAAGTCCAGATTCTCAGGCAAAACGTTGTGCGCGATATTCCGATCTCATTGCTCGGACAAGTCGGCACAACACGAACGTTTGTCAGTGGGCCCTTTGTTGAAGGAGATGAGGTTATTTATGAATCAACACACCAGCTGAATGATGGATTTCAACTGAAAACGGTCGCAGGTGCCGCTGGGACCGCTGGAGCAGATAAATCCGGCGTTCCACCGAATCCTGCGGTAAAACCGGTTGGATTCTAAAGGAACACGATCTCGATGCAGAGGTTGTCACATTCATTGAAAACGAGCTGAAACAGGAATTTGCCATGGCCGATGAAGAGCTACTCATTGATGATCAATACCAGCTTGCCGTCTGTATTGCTTCTGGAAGCAGCAGCCAGGTATGGGAAGTGATTGAAAAGTCATCGGCCCGGCATTTAGCAATGAAATTGTTGAAGACCGATGTTCCTGATTTTAAAGAGAACAAAGCGCAAATGAAGCGCGAGTCCGAGATCCACAAGACTCTCGATCATCCCATGATCGTCAAATTCGAAAGGTACTCTTCAAATCGGGATCACACCTACATTTTGATGGAATATTTTCGGGCATCCAACCTCAAGCTTCAAATCAAGGCCGATACGAACGGCGTTCATCTCAAGGTTCGCCAGCTTTTCGAGGGGGTCTGTGCCGCCCTCTCGTATGTCCACCAAAAAGGATTTATTCATCGAGACATCAAGCCCGACAATGTTTTGATGAATAAAGTGGGTGAGATTCGTCTCTGTGATTTTTCACTGTCATCAAAGCAGTCCACGGGCTTAGCCAAGGTTTTTGCGGGGAAACTGAAAAACATCCAAGGAACCCGCACATACATTGCTCCGGAAACGATCCGCAAACAACAGCCATCGTTTCAAACCGATATGTACAGTCTGGGGGTGATGTTCTTCGAGGTGCTCACCTGCAAAACCCCCTTTCAAGCTCCGACTCCC
>CAILTZ010000217.1 GCA_903837255.1 uncultured Pirellula sp.
TAACTGCAACCATCAATGCAGCAGGTAAGTTCGCGACCCTGTGAATGGTCATTCTTTACACCTACCAGACCGAAGTCTAAAAGACGTTGTTCGGACAGACAACTTACTCTATGATCTCAGACTAACAGTCCCCTCCCCCGCGTGTCAAACATTTTCTTAAAATTTTACCAAAATTGGCTTTTTCTTGAGTTTACCCATGAAATCGAAGCCATTTGGTTGCTTTCGCAGGCAGTTCGAACCTGTTTTCACGTGGACTACGAGTGAAAACTCTGTGTTAATTCTGGCGCCCGTCGAAATCAGAGAGTCAGAGAGTTCGAGACCGATTTTCCGCACTCTCGGGCGCAACCTTGAAGGTTTCACTCGCACTCCGGAAATCTCTCTTCGAACAGAGAGCGCAGCGAGTCGTGGGACCCGGCGTTGAAAAACTCGCAAATCCTTGTGATTTCCTGCCTAGAAACGAAAAACGCCCGGCGGTCGATCTCTCGATGCCGAGCGTTAACTCTTTTGGTCGCCAAAGTTCGAACTCTGACGAAAGCTCATCGAGTAGGGCTCCAACCACCGACATGCGGCTTAACTCTCGCGAAGTGGGACTTGGTTTTCCGAATTCACTCTACAGTGATTTCAAGTACTCGACTAGTTGCCAGCGCTGCTCTTCGTTGAACGTGCCGTAGGTGTCGTGGCCTGCGTTGGAGTTTCCCGGCAACGACGTATCGAATAACGTTGTGCCTGGAGCTTGCTCGGTTTTGAAGCCTACCTTCTTGGCATCGAATTCTCGACTGCCAACATAAAACTTCGATGTTCGCTCGTTGCCCGGCAGCAATAGCTCGTACAAGCTCGGGACCGAGCCGTTGTGGAGATAGGGGGCCGTGGCCCAGATACCCGCTAGCGGTGCTGCTTTGTACTTGAGCGTCGGCGGGGCGTTTTCCGCTACGGTGGCCGATTCGGGTTGGCCAACAAACGACTTGACCGTCGATTGCAAGTCTTCGTAGTAGCTCTTCAATTTCTCATCGAGATCCGCATGCAGCGCCTGAACCGTTTGCTTGGAGAAGCCAATTTCTCTCAGAAACAGATTGATTTCATTGGGTCCAAACAGATCATCTCTCGTTAATCGATCCAAGATACTCTCTGGTGGAGCGACATCGCGGTAGGGGCTTATGACGGCTAGTTGAACCAGTGTCTGCAAGAGTTCTCCTCGAGGTACCTTTGAGCGCCCCTGGAAAAGCAGCTTCAAGTCCCCGGTCGAGGCGACTCCTATCGTTGCATTGGCCGCCATCTTTGGATCGGTGCGTACCTCCGAAAGCTTGGTCATCACGACATCCACGGGAGTGTTCTGCTCACCGTGTGGCACGATCGCGTGGCAACTAACGCAATGCGTTTGGTAAAGAGCTCTCCCTGCTTCTTTCTTAGCGGTGTCGATCGCCACGAGTTGCTTGGGCCATTTTGGTGACCATAGTTTTTTAAGGAGATTTTCGAGCCGGACTTGGTCCAATCGCTTGGCACTGGTTCTCGCGGGCTTGGGTATCTCGAAGATGCTTGTCGCTTGAAACTCGGCCTCCGCAAAGACACCCAATACCTCCCCGACGTTTCGTCCGAGTCGTTCGATATCGTTCGTGTTAGGAGCCACCCCATTCCATTGAACTTGGCTCTGAAACGATGTGCCCCAGAGAAACGGAACGCTTACCGGTGCGTCGGGCTTCTTGCTGTTCTCAGGTATGCCCAGATCAATTGAAGCCACGCGATTGAAGATCATCCCAAACGCATCGATGCGTGCTCTGCCCCATGGATGTTCGACAGTGCTGTCCTGAATGAACTTGCTCCAGTACTTTAGAAAGTTGGTTAGTTCACTTTTCAGTTTTTTCTTGGCTGCTGTATTGTTGGCTTCGGCACCGAGCACTTTGGCGGCGAAGCGATCGAATTTATCCGCGTTGTCGCGAGTGGCCTTCAGCGAGTCGTCCAGGCCGGTGAGCATTCCCCACATATCGGACAACGCAGGGGCGCCATCGACTTGAAAAGTCTTGCCACTCAGGGAGATTTGGTTGGTATGGCACGCGGCGCAATTCATTCCGATGTATTCGGCTTTGGTGATTTCGTTTTGATCGCGAACGAACCCAACTGGCAGTTCGTCGGGATTGTTGGTCGATAGGCTGTTGGGGAGATATCCCAGTTCCGGCAAGCGGTCACGATAAAACGACTTTTGACTGTCGCTGATTTCCAACGCGATAAACCAACTGTAGGGCATGATTCGCGAGCCCTGACTTGTGGTATAGAATTCTTGTCTCACATCGGCGGGCCAGTTCTGCTCGAGAAACTCTACTTGGCCGCTAACGGGTGCGGCTGACAAGAACAGCCCCCCAATCAACAAACACAGAGTCGCAAACATTTGCGTCTTCATGAATATCTCCAGCTAAATATAAGGATCAAAGGACCAAAGCCTGTTACCTATTACATTTCTTCGAAACGCTTAGCAGTTACCTTCGGATTCTAGCAGATATCTCGGCGAGGATGAGGTTTTTTGTTTCGTGGCTAGGAGTCATGGCCTCACCGGCGTGAAGCCCGGTGGTGGACCCCGATGTTTATAGTCGCGGGCTTTTTACGATTGACTCGTGAGAATTTTCCATGAACTGCAACTACCCTTAGGAGCTCGCCTGACGCATGGAGCGAAGATGCGATATGTTTTTGAGCCGAGGAAACTGCCGTCCTTGGTTTCCTCGCTTCTCGGATGCAACCTTTCGAATAGAAAACCGACACTATGAAATCTGACGCACCACCATCGAACCCATTGCCTCCGAGAGATGCACACAAGCGAGGATTGCACCGGACCATGACCCTTGGCGGGGCCTACGCAACTCGAAACTATACCATCAAGCACCTGCAAGAATTGAAAGGCAAAACCGTTCTGACCGAGACCATGCCCTTTACCGTTAGCGAGGCGGTGGCGGCCGAAGAAGCCGGAATCGATACGCTGAAAGTCAAGTTTGATCCAGACAACCCCGCTAGTGCAATTGCGATCCGAAAAGCGGCGCCTCACACATTCATGACGTTCTGTATCGGGTTGACCAAGATTGCTACTTCGGCCGAAGCGGTCCGTGCTGGCTTCGATGCCATGGAAATAGGGGCCGATGGGATCATGTGCCAATGGGGACCAGATTTCATTCGGGCTGTTTCCAGTGCTGGAATCCCAGTCGAAGCTCACGCGGGCCTCGTGCCCCGTTTGAGCACCTGGACAGGTGGCCTCAAGGCGGTCGGGAAAACCATCGAGGAGGCATTGTGGGTATTTAAGCAGATTCAGACGTTTGAAGATGCAGGAGCGTGGGCCGTTGAGGTTGAAGTCGTACCGGCAGAGTTGCTTGCTCAAATCTCGAGCCGCACGCGGCTGGTGACGTCGTCGATTGGTGCCGGCAGTGGGGGTGACATCCAA
>CAILTZ010000218.1 GCA_903837255.1 uncultured Pirellula sp.
ATCCATCCATCACTTGGTTTCCAAAACTTACAACACTCCTTTCTTTGACTTGCAGCCTCGGCTGGCGGTATCAAAAAATCAGCAAGGCGAGCGGCAATCTCGGTCAGATTAAGATTCTTACCATCTAGGTTGTTCTTACGTAGGAATGCGTTCCATTGAGTTGATTTTTGCCTGTCTTCAGAGAACTCGGGAGTTAGCGCTAGTGGGCGTAATGCGGGGATACTTGTCCTGCGACGATCGAACGTAGCCTTGATGGCTCGGCGGATGAGTTCTCCCTCAAATTCGAATTGAGAGCAAAGTGTGAAAAGGTCGAAGAAGTCCTTCATCCGACTGTTTGCAATTCCCAATATTACCATGGCTTGGAACTTCTCAGCAACAACCGTTTCTCGTGGATAGGATTGGAGCGTCGGAGCCGGTAACTCAAGTACAGTCGGGAAATCAATGAGCACAGACTCGGGCGTAATTGCATCACCGAACCCGATATCCACTTGGATAGGAATACGCGCGGAACCAAGTTTGGCATCGAATCTCATTCGAATACCCTCATACTCTTCATCTTCTTTCAACTTGGTGGCTGAAACGGAATCAGCCATGAAAATCAGTCCGTCGTCTTCGACCACTTGAACACATAGTTCGCGAAAGACATTAACGAAACGATCGATGTCAGGTTCACCAGTTCCGAGTAAGTCTAGGTCGCGAGTTGGGCGATGCGTGAGATTACTCCAGACCTGAAACATCATCGCACCTTTGACTACGAATCGATCGCGGTACTTCGATTGAGAAAGACGATATAGCAACCTTTCTATTGCAAAGCGCACCAGCACCAAATCAAAGGCTTCGCTGTTCAGCTTGGCGATGTTCATCAACCGTGCGCGGACGGACGCGGACATGTCACTTGGTTGCTTACTGGTCATGATGTTGCCTCCAGATACGGTCGCATCACGTTTGCCATACGACAAACCTTTGCTGAGTCCCAGATTTCATCCATGGTAGCCTTTCGTGATCTGCGACAATCTCTTAGCGCTTCAATGGCTACGTCGAGTCCGATTTTATTGCGGTACTTGAAACAATCTGCAACCGTCTTCGCTGCCGAGTAAACGGAGATTGCCACACCCTCGATTTTTCGTTTCTCAATTCCAAATTCTCGCGAAGCACCCGAGAAGCGAAAAACTCGAATCGGTGGGTAGACCGTCTGTGGCTTGCGATCCTTCTCGCCAATTGCCAGCCACACTTCATATGGGGACTGTGTTGTTAGATCGTGAATTCGAAGCGCGCTTAGGAGACATACGGTGGCATTAGGGGAAAGCTTGCAGGCCTCAACAATAGAGCGAAACTCACTTGGTTCTGAGTTTGGAAGTGTGTACAGCCCTCGGCTAGGTCGTTCGAGAACCCCCTTGTTGTGAAGGGCATTCAGATACGAACCTGCAATGCCAATCGCTTCGGCGTCGCGAGGCCGGACGACTTCCATTCCCTTGAAAAGTCGAAGAATTTGATCTCTTTTCGATGTCGCCATGTTTTGATTCCGTCGGGATATATCTACAAATCCCTACGTATTCTAAATGCAAACAGCAAGCTTTCGCAAGCCCTAGTCCACCCCTGGCTGTGGTTTGTTTTGGCCCAGCGTGAGTCGTGTAAACGTGGGTTAGGTTTCGCTTAGTAAATGAAAAAAACTCGGGGACTGTCCCCGGGTTTTTTCGAAACAATAGGCAACCCAT
>CAILTZ010000219.1 GCA_903837255.1 uncultured Pirellula sp.
ACGTCGAGCGTGTCGCTGATACCACCCCGGAGAGGCTCTAGCTTGTCAAACTCTGGCATCTCATTGAACTTGCCTTCGTAGAACTCATAGCGTATCCCTGTCTTGGTCGTCTCGGCTTGGACTGACTCCAGACTCGCGATGGGTTCCAAGGGCCAATCGACCTGCAGGGTTTCATCCCCTCGGTCGATGGTGAGTTTCAGCGCATCGCTTTTGGGCAAGTGCGTTTCGAGCATCAGTTCCCAATCGAGCCAATTTCGAATCGGCTGGCCATGGATCGCTCGAATCGTATCTCCGAGCTGCACGGATTCGGCGGGTAGGGGCTCGGCGGATTGGGGCGCGGCTGCTTGCGTTGCCTTGGAACTTGCCACCGAGAGGACCTTGAGCTCTTTGGCAAGCGGGTCGAATTTCAGCCGTGTGGTTTTCCCGTGCGTCCACTCCGGTTCGAGCATTCGTTCGGCAAGACGGATCGCACGATCGATAGGGATAGCAAACCCGATATTTTGTTCCCCTTCGATCACCGCCGAAACGATCCCGATGATTTCGCCATCCATGTTCACCAAAGGCCCCCCTGAGTTTCCTTTGTTGCTAGCCGCGTCGAATTGGATCAGCCTGTCGCGTCGATCGTTGACATAGTTGGACATGACCATCGCGTTCGGGCCCCCTTCGAGGACATCTTTGGCGCTGACGATCCCTGCGGTAAAGACCAATCCTCGGCCGCCTGGGTTCCCGGCTACGACGATCGGCTCTCCGTTGATGACCTCGGCGCTGCGTCCAATCCGAATCGCGGGCAGTGGGGTTGCAACATCCAGCAGTTTGACAATGGCGATGTCGGATTCCGGGTAGCGCGAGACGACCTCGAAGCGAGCCCGTTTGGAGTCGCTCATGAGTACGAAACCTTGGGGCTCGGGCAGCACGTGGTTGTTGGTCAGGACGTAGCCCGACGGATGGATGATCGATCCGCTGCCCGAGGAGATTTGGTTGTTGCCGATCGGAGTAAAGAGCCCCACGACGGCGGGCTCAATCTGGCGAATCACTTTCACCAGCGGAGTCATCCGCGGAGAGTTTTCCGGCAGCGAATCCTGGGTATAGCCCCACGGAATAAACCCGGCCACGAGCCACAGCCAATGAACGATCGCCACGAGTCTTTTTGGTAGTTTTTGCATCATAGGCTAACAGGCTACAATGCCCGCAGGGGTTTGGCAATCTAGCCGACTCGAGCCGGTAGGATTTTCCCTCAAAACGACTGATCAAAACGCTTGGGACGAGCTATGCTGAAGGCTATGAGCATCGAAACCATCCAAGTCCCCAACAACATCCCGCCTCCGGCTCGCCAACTGGCCAACGTCCTGAAGAACTTGCTCGGCATTCCCATGAGCCATTGCCTGTGGCTCATCGAGAACAATTGCGTGGCGGTCAATCAGCGTCCTTGCCGAAAAAGCCACTTGCAAGTCGAGCCTGGGGATCTGATCCAGGTCGACCGCATCCCGATGCCGATCGCTCAGCCGACGGCGCGCAAGAGTTCTGCGGCCCGCGGCTCGATCGAGTTTCTCTACGACGACGCCGATCTTTGCGTGGTCGTCAAACCGTCGAACCTGCTGACGGTCCCCACGCAGTACCGCGAGGGACAAACGCTCGTCGGTCGGGTCGAGCGACGGCTCAAAGACCGGGCTCCGAAAGCCAAGATCTTTTGTGTCCACCGTCTGGATCGCGATGTCTCGGGCGTGTTGGTCATGGCCAAGAGTCTTGCGGTGGCCGAAAAGTTGCGGAATCAATTCGCTGCACGCAAACCCGATCGCCAGTACATCGCGATCGTCGCCGAGAGAGTGGAGGACGACTCCGGGACGATTCAAAACTATCTGGCCACCGACGATAACCTGAATCGTTATGCGGTCGAGGATCCGGCCCAAGGCGAATTGGCGATCACCCATTATCGAGTTCGCCAGCGATGGCAGGACTCGACGCTCGTCGAAGTTCGGCTCGAGACCGGTCGCCGCAATCAGATCCGAGTCCATCTGGCCGACCTAGGGCATCCGATTCTCGGGGACCCTCGCTACCGACGGGACCTTGCCACCCACCGCGCGTGGCCTTATCGCCGCATTGCCCTACACGCAGAAAGCCTCGGGTTTATGCATCCGACAAGTGGCGAGGCGATGCGATTCGTGGCCGAGTGGCCGCAGGAGTTTCGGGACTTCCAGCGCAGCGTCTCGAAGCATCGGCAGGGCTCAGCCGGCAGGAGCAAAGAGGATCGAGAGGACACACAGGAGTAACTCATGGGTTTGACTCGCAGCGGATCGCTGCTGGGCTATTGCACCAACGTCCATGCCGGGACCAACATCGAATCGATTCTTGCGAATCTTCGCAAATGCGCCTTGCCGGTTCGACAGCGCCTCGAACAAGATCAGCTTGGAGTCGGCCTGTGGTTCTCCGAGTCGGCGGCCAAGGAAGTGCTTCAGGGGGATCGCTTGGAACGCTTTGGCGAGGAACTACAGCAGATGGGATTGCTGGCCTACACCATCAACGGCTTCCCACAGGAGGACTTTCATCAAAAGGTCGTCAAGCACCGAGTCTATCAACCGGCTTGGTGGGAGCGTTCTCGTCTGGATTACACGCGGGATTTGGTCCGGATCCTCGATCGGCTCTTGCCCGTGGGGATGTCGGGTTCGATCTCGACGCTCCCGATCGGTTGGGGTTTTACAGGTTCTGGCGCCAATGGGATCGATGCCGATGGGAACGATGCCGATGGGCAGCAGGCAAGACTCGGCCGAGCCGCCGCGCATCTACTGGAGCTTGCGGGCGAGCTCGATCAGCTTTATCAACAGACCGGGCGACGGATTCGAATCGCCCTGGAGCCCGAACCGGGCTGCGTCTTTACCGACAACGCCTCCCTGCGTTCATTCTACGAGCGGTTCTGGACCCCACCGGCAGTGAGTCTTGCCAAGGCCGCCCTGGCCAGAGAGTACCTGACCATATGCCACGACATCTGCCATGCGGCCGTGATGGGCGAGGACCAGCATCAGGAAGTGGTCCGTTCGAGCTCGCTTGGGATCCGCGTGGGCAAGGTGCAGGTCTCCTCGGCGATTCGGGTTCCATGGAGCCAATTGGGTCCGGACCAACAGCAACAAGCCTTGATGCAACTGTCGCAATTCGCCGAAGACCGTTACTTGCATCAAACGATGGTGGTGGACAAGGACGGCAGGAGTCGATTGTTCGAAGACTTGCCAGAGCTCCTCGGTAGCATCATGGGCCCAGAAGGAGCGTTTGGGGGTGCATCGGTCCAAGACCGCGAGTGGCGCATTCACTTTCATGTGCCGATTTATGTTCCGAATTGGGGGTGTATCGAGTCGACGCAATCGGAGATCACGGCATGGTTGAATCTGGTGAAAAATCGCCCAGAGCTATTTTTGCCTGACCTCGCCTACGAGGTAGAGACCTATGCTTGGGGCGTCCTGCCGACGGAGCTTCGTCGGGCGTCGCTCGATGAGGGGATTGCGCAAGAGATAGCTTGGTTGCAATCGCAGCTTTAGCGTGTCTCGATCCAGACCATCATCGATCGTTGGATGACTCGCGCGGTGCGATTGTTCGGAAGTTTTGGCGGATCGCCTGCGGAGTGAAGCAAGTCTGGGGATACCAAGTCCGGGAACACATCGTTGGGCGATTTTTTGGAGGTGTCCAAAAAGAGTCTCCAGTGCATCGAGTGAGCCTCTTTGGGGAATACAAACGGGATGGTTCCTCGCGAGGCATTCAACAGGATCATCAGATCGCCGAGTTGATCGCCTGCATTCTCGTTCGAGGTTGTTTCTAAAGGGCAGCCTAGCCAGCATATAAGTCCGCCGTCATGCTTGCTCCAGTCCATGGCCGATCCGCGAGGATCGTACCAAGACACATCCGGGATGGCTCGGCCATCGACTGGTTTGCCCGTAAAGAACTTCGACCGTTTTAGTGCCGGATGAACGCGTCGTAGTGCGATGAGTGCTCGTGTGAATCGCAAGAGATCTTGGTCGACACTGTCTTGGTCGACACCGTCTTGGTTCCAGTGCAACCATGAGGTCACGTTGTCTTGGCAGTAGGCGTTGTTGTTTCCGATTTGGGTACGGCGGACTTCGTCCCCCATCAAGAGCATCGGCACACCTTGGCTCAGCAGCAGCGTCGAGAGGAGGTTTCTGAGTTGTTTGGATCTTTTTCGCTCGACGGATTTGCTCGACGAGGGGCCTTCGGTGCCGTGGTTTTCGCTGTAGTTGTTGCTTTCGCCGTCCCGATTGTTTTCGCCGTTGGCTTCGTTGTGTTTGTTTTCGTAGCTGACAAGATCGTTCAGGGTAAATCCATCGTGGCTGGTGATAAAGTTGATGCTTGACCAAGGAGCTCTTCCGGAGGCTTCGTAGAGGTCCGAGGAGCCGCAGAGTCGGGTGGCAAGCGAACCGAGGTCAGCACCTTCTCCGCGCCAGAATCTACGGACATCGTCTCGATAGCGTCCGTTCCATTCGCTCCATCGTTTTCCTCCGAACGAGCCGACTTGATAAGCCCCTGCGGCATCCCATGCTTCGGCGATGAGTTTTGTATCGGCCAGCATTGGATCTTCGGTGATCAATTCGATCAAAGGTGCGTTGGCCATAAGGTTCCCGGAGCGATCTCGAGAAAGGATGCTTGCAAGATCGAATCGAAAACCATCGATATGATAGTTGTGGACCCAATGCCGCAGGCAGTGGAGGATCCATTCACGGCAGATTGGATGGTTGCAATTGACGGTATTTCCGCAGCCGCTGTAGTTGCTGTAGTGGGCGCCCTGGGAGTTGACGATGTAGTAAACCGAATTCTCCAATCCCTTCATGGCCAGGATTGGTCCACGTTCGTTGCCTTCGGCGGTGTGATTGAAAACCACATCCAGGATGACTTCGATACCGGCTCGGTGCAGCTCTCGCACCAGGGTTTTGAATTCCTGAGCTTGTGCACCGGGCTCTTTGCCGTGCGCATAGCCGCGATGGGGTGCAAAAAATGCCATCGGATCGTAACCCCAGTAGTTGGGATGTTTCAGAGCCTGGCCGTGAAAGTCCAAGATGGGGAATTCATGAACCGGCATGAGCTCGACGGCCGTGACACCGAGCGCTTGGAGATAGGGGATCTTTTCGATCACACCCAGATAGGTCCCAGGTTTCGAGACACCGCTTGAGGGGTGTTTGGTGAACCCGGCAACGTGCATCTCGTAGAGGATCGTGTCCTGCCAGGGGAGTTTTAGGTGTCGGTCGGACTGCCAATCAAACGAGTGGTCGATGACGACGCATTTTGGAGGGCGGATCACCCCGTCGCTCGATGCTTGAAAGTCCCCAGCCAAGGCGGCGCAGTAAGGGTCGATCAGTCGCGCTTTTTTGTCGAACCAAGCGCCCAATTCGGGGCGATAGGGCCCGTCGGCTTGGAAGTGGTACAGTTGGCCGGCTTGTAAGCCCGGCACAAACTTGGTCCAAACCTCTCCGATTTTGTCGGTGCGCGGATCGAGTTCGA
>CAILTZ010000220.1 GCA_903837255.1 uncultured Pirellula sp.
ACGGTGTTGCCTGGATTGGCCGCCGCTGCTTGGGCAGTCATCTGATGCATGGTCGACAAACCTGGGATGCCAATGCCCGGCACAGCAACACCCGGCACAGCAACACCCGGTACAGCAACACCCGGTACAGCAACACCCGGTACAGCAACACCCGGTACAGCAGCACCCGGAACGCCTGATACCCCGCCTTGGACAATCGGTGCGCCAGCCACCGCATGGTTTGAGCCGCAGGAGGGGCATTGAGCCCGAGCGAGAGTCGAACCTGCTTGGATCGATACCAAGGCGACGCCGCCTACAACCGCCAATTTGATCATTCCTTGAAGTCGCATTCCATCCACTCCTGTGCCCGCGACGCCCATCGTGTCCTCAGTCGATAACGACCAACCGTGATCGATCGCGCACTGGGCACGCGACTTCGACCTGAGACACCCTCACGGGGTTGAATCGGCCTGGAGCGCTAGGGTCGAAAAAGGAAATCCGCCCGGGAGCCTTCGAATCTTGATTTCTGCAAGCGAGGGAACCGAAGATAGGATTTGTATCGAAAAAGGGTCCTGCTAGCATAAAGAAGGCCTTTTCTCCCCAGTCCTCAAAATCTAGCAAATCGGTATCATTTACGGTCCCTAGACGTACAACATTTGATTTGCCTCCTGAATTGACTCGATAGATCCAACGGAATGACCAATCCACCGACCAAGTCGCGACGAGCCACCGCAGAGTCGATGGCTACCAAGCAGCGTGACGTTTCTGTTAGCGAGTTTTTCGCTAAGAACCGGCATTTGCTCGGATTCGACAACTCACGCAAAGCCCTTTTAACGACCGTCAAGGAAGCGGTCGACAACTCGCTCGATGCTTGCGAGGAAGCGGGCATTTTGCCAGAGGTTTGGGTTCGGGTGGACCAACCGCAGCCCGGTCGATTTCGCGTCGCGGTCCAAGACAACGGTCCAGGAATTGTCAAAAAGCAGATCCCGTTGATCTTCGGCAAGCTTCTCTACGGGAGCAAATTCCATCGATTGCGACAGAGCCGAGGCCAGCAGGGGATCGGCATCAGCGCAGCGGGTATGAACGGCATGCTCACGACCGGACGGCCGATGCAGATTCTGTCGAAGACCTCGAAACGCTCCCCGGTCCATTACTTCCAACTCCAGGTCGATACCAAGAAGAACCAGCCGGAGATCATCAACGGCAAAGGGGAGGGGATCGATATCGCCTCGGGCGAAAAGGGGCTTCAGTACATGCGAGACCAGGACATTGCCTGGGAGTCCCGCTACCCGGAGAGGGAAACGAAAACCGCCGATACCGAAACGCCAGAGGCAGAGGCCCAAAGTGAGTTGCTCGATACCTCGGTCGCCGAGCAGAAAAACGCAAAGCGCAGGACTGCCGAGGGCAAGGCCGCTGCGGGCAAGACCAACGAACCGAGTCTCGTCGAGAACAAGCCCGGTTCGGAGGTCGAGTCAGGGACCCGCGTTACAATCGAGCTGACGGCCGTCTATAAGCGAGGTCGCGGCAGTGTCGATGAGTATCTCGAGCAGACGGCGATCGCCAATCCCCACGTGACGATTCATTGGCAGAGTCCCGATGGTGAAAAAAGGACCATATCGCGGACCACGACCGAGTTGCCCAAGGAGGCCAAGGAGATCAAGCCCCATCCTTATGGGGTCGAGCTAGGTCGATTGATCACGATGCTCGGGGCCGAGAAGGGTACGACCGTCACATCGTTCCTGACGAGTGCTTTCTCGTGCGTGACCCCTGCGGTGGCTCGCAAGGTCTGTGAGGTGGCGAACATCTCGACACGCTCGACGGCGCTGAAGGTCGGTCAGACCGAAGCCGAGCGTCTCTACAAAGCGTTGCAGGAGACCAAGATCCGGCCGCCGTCGACCGATTGCATCGCACCGATCGGCAGCGAATTGCTCTACAAAGGCCTCAAGGCGATTGTTCCGGGGGAGTTTCACGATGCGATCACCCGCCCCCCTTCGGTCCAGCGCGGGTCGCCATTCCAGATCGAAGTCGCCTTGGCCTACGGTGGCAACGTCGCGGCGCAGAAGATCACTCGCGATGAGTTGGTCGATCTGATCGGGCAGTCGGATGCCAAGACGCTTCGCAAATTCCTGATCGATACCTTTGCAGGGATCGGTTCGGACTCGGCCGAGAGGATCATTACCGAGACGAAGCTACCGACGCGATGCAGTCCGCAAAAGCTTTCGAAAACCCAGCTCGATACGCTCCACACGGTGATGCGCGAAATCAATATCTCCGAAGGCCAATCGATGCAGATCTATCGGTTTGCCAACCGAGTCCCCTTGCAGTTCCAGCAGTCGGCCTGCGCGATCACCCAAGCGGTCTTGAACACCAACTGGCGGCCTTATGGGCTCTCCCAATCCCGCAACTCCTTGCCGATGGGACCCGTGACCTTGATCGTCCATGTGGCCAGCGTCTGGGTTCCTTTTACGAGCGAATCGAAAGAAGCGATCGCCACGACGCCCGAACTTGAAAAAGAGCTCCGGCTCGGTATCCAGTACATCGGTCGCTCGTTGGCAAGCTTTTTGAGAAAGCGTCAGGCGATTGCCGCGCAGGGAAATCGACGGAACGTCTTTTTGCGGTACCTCAAAGAAGTCGCATCGGCTGTTGCCTCGATTCAAAAGTCTGAGCCTGACCCGATCTATTCGGATTTGCTTCATGTGGCCAGGCACAAGACCGCCGTTGCCGACATCAAGCTCGATGAATTCGGTAAAGCCATCGCTCAAGAAGAATTGGCCGAAGAGATCGAAGAGCTCGAAGAGTAGGGCATCGATGTAGCTGCAAGTTACGCGTGCACTGGACGAGTCCAGTGGTAGGCTCACAATCGACGCGTTAGCAACTAACGATAGGTTCGACCGTCCCATGGGACGCCGCGGTAGGCCGTCGCAGGAAGTTGAGGCGGTGCGGCCGGCGGAGGGACTGCGACCATGCCTGGTGGTGCTACCTGGATCGGCGTTACGGCTTGAGGTAACCCCTGGTTGAACTGGACTAGATTGATCACTTCGTAGCCATTCTGGTTTGGTAATTCAAAGCCAACGTTGGAGTTGGCATCCAGTCCATTGATGACATAGCTTCCTATGGTCACATCGATCTCCGTTGGTGGATCGATCGCCGGTATCAATTGAATGAGCACTTTGTGCGGTAAGGCCATCGAGATCGATGAATAAAAGTTGTGATCGCTTTGGCTTGCCGAGGCGACGAGTCGACCAGTAGGGTCTTTCAAGAAAACTTGCCTAGTAAAACCGTACTTCGGATCGATCACCAAGGTCCGCGTGTAGCTGCCGGTAGCCGAGGGAGCCAGCGTTGCGAGTTCGAGCATTCCATCGGGACGGGAAATCGGTGTTCCTAAGACTTTGTAGGGATCAAGTTCGCTGATCCCGAGGGCTTCGAGGATCCATAGAGGGGAGACCGGCAAGATCCTGCGCACGGGTTGGGATTCGAATTCATCGTGCCGGGCGAAGAACAACTGTGGACGCATGCCGTCGCGTACACTCATCCAGAACCACTGGTCGTTGCTCCCGACCTCAAAGTTATTCCCCATCATCCGCGAGATGCCACCGGAGATCTTGAACCGCCGCTCCCGCTGCCAGACTAGGCTCGCGTCGAGATTTCGAATCTGATTGGGGTTAATCGTTACAAAGTTGGATTGCAGCGACTGTATATTTCGGGATCGATTGACCACTCCGGCCATCTGCTCGATCGACGGTGGGGCCGTGAACATCGGTTGAGGCTGAAACTCGGTCAAGGGGCGTTTGGGGATGCACGTCGCCCCGGTGCTCATGCACAGGACCGCCAAGCATGACAGCCATCTCAGTGTCGCGATGCGTTGATGGACCGAGTGCATTAGGACTCACTGAAAAGCAGTTGGTTCAGTTCGGATTGCAGTTGCTCGATTTGCTGCAGGTCCAAGTGACAGACCGGGACGATAAAATCGCGGTTTGTCGGTGTGTGGGTCAAGTGCAATACCAGGGATTCCTCGGATTGCTCGTCTGTGTCGAGCTTCACCGACGTCGGTTCGGTTAGGATTCTGCGGCGAACAAGCAGAAGACAGAGAAGATAGGCAAGCTCAGCTTTAGAAGGATCCGGGTCGTCCAAGAGAGCTTCGAGAGTTGCCAGCAAAACGTGAGCAGGGGCGGGTTTGGGTTTGCCCGGGTTTTTGGCCGGGACTTGGCAAGTCCACCAGCCGACGGCCTGCTCAGGCGGACCGGCCCAGACTTCCTTTGAAAAATCCTGGCGAACCAGCGAGCTGCCTTGGGCCACGACCGCAGAGTAATAGCATTCGCCTGGGGCAAAGACCCGGTCTGACTGATGGCAACGACGATTGCTGCGGTGGATGGTATATTCTTGCATGAAATCTTCCATACGCGATTTCGACGTTGGAAGGAAAGACGAATCCGCTCCCTCGACGCACCCGCTCACCAGAAAGAGAACACAGTGTCCGACGCTGTCTACGAAAACCCGCTGATTACCCGTTATGCATCCAAGGAGATGGCACGTTTGCTGAGCACCGAGCACCGAATCGGACTCTG
Source organism: uncultured Pirellula sp. (assembly GCA_903837255.1). Lineage (GTDB taxonomy): Bacteria > Planctomycetota > Planctomycetia > Pirellulales > Pirellulaceae > JBKCUI01. The sequence continues at coordinate 4,545 of CAILTZ010000220.1, forward strand.
GAGGCAGCTGTGGATCGTCCTGGCCGAAACCCAAAAGGAACTTGGACTCTCGATCAGCGACACTCAGATATCCCAGTTAAAAGCCTTCCAAAACACCCTCAATCTGGACGTAGCCAACACCTACGAACGCAAACTCAGGCACGACGTGATGGCCCAAGTCCATGCGTATGGGGATCAGTGCCCGGAGGCTCGAGCGATTATTCACTTGGGGGCAACCAGTTGTTATGTGACAGACAACTCCGATCTGATGATCTTCCGCGATGCGCTCAAGATGGTGCGTCAGCGCCTGATCGCTTGCTTGGGAGCCATGGCAGGGTTTGCCAAAGAGCATGCAGCATTGCCCTGTTTGGCTTTTACGCATTTGCAGCCGGCTCAGCCGACGACCGTCGGCAAACGGATGACACTCTGGATGTACGATTTGGTTTTGGACCTTGCCGAAATCGATCATCGCCTTGCAAGCTTGATGGCGCGCAGCGCCAAGGGGACGACCGGGACTCAGGCGAGCTTTTTGCAGTTGTTTGAGGGGGATCATGAAAAAGTCCGCGAACTGGAGCGTCGGATCGCCAAGAAGATTGGCTTTCCGGGAGCTTATGCAGTCACCGGGCAAACGTACACTCGCAAAGTAGACGCGTTTCTGACCGATACGTTGTCAGGCGTTGCGACGTCGATTCATAAGATCGCGACGGACCTGAGGATTTTGGCGCACAAGAAAGAGATGGAGGAGCCCTTTGAAACCAATCAGATCGGCTCCTCGGCGATGGCTTACAAGCGCAATCCGATGCGGAGCGAGCGGATGTGTTCGCTGGCTCGATTTGTGATGAGCTTGCAGTCTAGTCCTGTGATGACGGCTGCGACACAGTGGATGGAGCGGACGCTTGACGATAGCGCCAATCGTCGGCTGGTCATGCCGCAAGCCTTCCTGGCCGTCGACGCCTGTTTGATCCTCTTGGAAAACGTCTCCCAAGGTCTGGTGGTTTACCCAAAGACGATCGAAAGAAATCTGCGTGAGGAATTGCCCTTCATGGCGACAGAGTCTTTATTGATGGCTGGCGTTGCTGCCGGCGGGGATCGCCAGCACCTGCACGAAGTCATCCGAGTCCACAGCCAAGCGGCAGCACAGCGGGTCAAGCAGGAGGGGATGCCCAACGATCTGCTCGAGCGGTTGGCTAGCGACCCTGCGTTTGCAAAAATCTCGGTCGCCGATGTGATGGCTCCTGAGCAGTACACGGGTAGGGCCCAGCGACAGGTCCATGAGTTTCTCGGCGAGGTGATCAAACCGATCTTGGCCCAAGCAAACGCAGCGGAGAAGCTCAGTGCAGAAGTCCACGTCTAAGTTCGGTCAGTTAGTAAAGTTCGCAGTATACGTACTTTCGCTACATGCTGGCTTAGCGCTAGCACAGGAATCGGGACAAGAGATACCCGACCAAGAGGATGCACACGATGTTCAACGGCAGAGGACATGGGAAGCGATGATTCAAGGCAAGGGAAACCGCTGGAATTTGGAGTTGCCGACCCTTGGTGGCATGCAGTTTTGGACCGATCACCGGTGGTGGAACGGATACCGTTTGCAATACAACCACGGGCTGGACCATTGGCGACTTATCGACCCGGGCGCGATACGCAAAGGTTGGGGGACCAAAGAAGCGATGCTTGAACTCCTCGAGCAGATCAAGAGCAAGCAGGGGGGGGATGCGCAGAGCAAGGTGAAGGTGCTCGATGATCCCAAAGAGGTTTATGTTCTGCTGCATGGTCTGATGCGAACCGCTTCGAGCATGAAGCCCATTGAGCAGGAGTTGGTGCGAC
>CAILTZ010000221.1 GCA_903837255.1 uncultured Pirellula sp.
CGTTTCACCTTGCAAAAACAAACTCCTTGGACCGCGAAAGCTCTTTTGGGCTCATGGATTTCCAGCAGACTAGACGATCAACTTTAACAATCCTACTGGGCGTAGCGATCATTACAGGTGTGACGATTGCACGGATACTCCAAGAACAAGTCGGGCATGCGGCAATTGCAATGAAACGTTCGATCCTCAGACATTCGAAACGACATCTTTTGCAAGCAAGACTCCAAGCTGGTTTGCTGGCAACGCTTGCGGGGAGCCAAATTCTAGGATGCCAAACCCCAGCCTGGTGGGCTTACCGTTCGATGCCATGCATTCCGGCCTCGGCGGACAACGTCGCTACGGAGTACCTGCAAACCTGTGGCCAAGCTCCCTTGCCTGACATGCAGCAAGGGACATCAAGCGATCCGCTTAAACTACCGGCGGATTTACCGGGTACACAGACACCGGACTTGATCGCACCACTTCGCGACAAACTCGACCCGCAGGCTTACCGCGAAGAGCTTAAAAGGTTGTATCCGGAGTTAGCTCCGATCCAGAGCGATGCCAAGGCCATGCCGGATCGTTCCGGGGCCGCATCGCCACTTGAGTCATTGCATGAGTTAGCAAGGCAGAATCATCCGGGACTCAAAGTCGCCGTTGCAAATGTCGAAGCGGCTCGGGGTTTGATGGTCCAGGCCGGGTTGCCTCCGAACCCTAACGTGGGCTACGAAGCCGATACGGTTCGAACGCTCAACACACCGGGCTACCACGGCGCCTATCTTCAACAGACGATCATTACGGCTCGAAAGCTCGGTTTAGCAGCCGAGGCCGCTGCGGTCGATTACGCCAATGCGACGATCGAGCAGCGGAAGACTTGGGTCACGGTCATGTCAGACATCCGCCGAACGTATTTCGATGTGCTCGCAGCCCGCCAGCGGATGGTCTTGGCAAGTGCTTTTTTCGAACTGACGCACAGAGCTTATGAGGCTCAGATTCAATTGGTCACGGCTGGGGAAGCAGCCCCGTATGAGCCTCTGCAGCTGCGCGTGATTTTGACGCAAGCTCGAGCATCGGTAATCAAGGCTCAGCAGGAGTCGATCGCAGCTTGGAGAAGGCTCGCGGTGGCCGTCGGTTGTCCGGACTTACCAGCCACTCCGATCGATGGACGAGTCGATTGCAGCGTCCCGGCGATCGGTTACGAAGAAGCCCTAGCGCGGATGACGGCTGTGCATACCGACCTGGAAATGGCAGAGAACTCGGTTCGCAAACAGCAAACTCTCGTCGAGCTGGCCGATCGCCAAGTGATTCCCGATGTGAATGTGGGCTTTGTCTTACAGCGCGACTATACGTTCGAGCCTGGCACGACCACCTACAACCTGATGTTGGGCGGAGCACTACCGGTGCTCAACCGCAACCAAGGCAACCGCATCGCAACCAGAGCTGAAGTGGTTAAGGCCAGTCAGCAAGTTCAACAGACCCGCAACACCCTCACGGCCGCTCTGGCGAGCGCATTTGGCAAGTACGAAGCCAATCGACAACTTGCCGAATCGTTTCAGTCCGATGCGCTTCGCGACCAAGTCCGCGCGTATCGAGGAATCTACCAACGCTACCTGGCCGACCCATCGAGCGTGAGCTTCAATGACGTGATCGTCGCTCAGCAAACCGTCGCGCAGGTTCTGAATCAGTACCTGGATATTCTACAGGCCCAGTGGCAAAGCTTAGTCGATATCGGGGAATTGCTCCAAGTCGATGACTTGATGGAGCTCGGACCTCTCTCGGTCGTCGCAAGCGTACCGGACGTATCCAAGGACTTAGAGGCCCAAGCGATCGATCCGATCGCGCCTTAGATTGTTTCCAAAAGTTTGATGATTAAACCTGGTAGTATTCGCGATACCAAGCGACGAACTTAGCAATCCCATCCTCGATGTTGGTCTTGGGTTTAAAGCCAACCGCATCAGCAAGCGCCTCGACATCGGCGTAGGTCGAAAGCACATCACCGGGCTGCATCGGCAGATACTTTAAATCAGCCTTCTTACCAATGGCTCGCTCGAGGACCTCGATAAAATAGGACAGTTCTGTCGGCTGGTTGTTTCCGATGTTGTAGAGACGGTAAGGAGCTGAGCTGGTCGATGGGTCAGGATTGGCACTGTCCCAATCGGGATCGATCTTGGGAATCTGATCCATCAGTGGGATCATCGCATCGACGATGTCGTCGACGTACGTAAAGTCCCGCTTCATCTTTCCATGGTTGTAAACTTCAACAGGCCGCCCCTCGAAAATGGCTTTGGTGAACTTAAACAATGCCATGTCGGGCCGCCCCCAAGGACCATAGACGGTAAAGAACCTCAAGCCTGTGCATGGAAGGTTGTACAGGTGTGCATAGCAATGGGCGAACATCTCATTTGATTTTTTAGTCGCCGCATAGAGACTCACCGGATGGTCGGTATGGTGGTGTGTTGAAAAAGGTTGCTGGCTGTTGAGTCCATAGACGCTCGAACTGCTGGCAAAGACCAAATGCTCTACTTTGTTGTGTCGGCAACCCTCGAGGATCGTCATCGTTCCATCGATGTTCGATTGCGTGTAGGCATAAGGGTTTTCTAGGGAGTACCTCACACCGGCTTGGGCTGCAAGATGAACCACGCGATCAAAGTGGTTGTGCTTGAACAATTTGAAGATCGCTGCTCGATCTTCGAGGTTCATGCGGTGAAATTCAAAATTCTCATGAGCCGCCAAAAGCTTGAGACGACTGTTTTTCAGCTCGACATCGTAGTAGTCATTGACGCTATCGACGCTGATGACCCGATGCCCCAAACCCAAACAACGAAGTGCAAAGTGGTAGCCAATAAAGCCAGCGGTGCCAGTAACAAGGATGGTTTTCATGAGCGGCAAGTGATTGGTGTTTCGATCAGCGGCAAGCTACATCCGGCAGCAGCATGCCATTTGCCAAGCCGCAGGCTTTGGCGAATCCAAGATTTCAATGAGGGCAGATTGTAGACAACCCCAGTGGCCATCCAAGGCGATAACGCGAGGAACTCCTTCCAATTCGGCAGGTTCCAGCACCAAAGTACTCTCATCGCGGAGCCCGAATGGCTCGGAGTAGGTCCGTGAACTTGGCTGTTTACCCACAAGCCTGCATCGATCCATTCGATGCCTCCATCAATCCCTGATGGCTCTGTGGAGTCCTCCCAAGCTTGGCTGGGTCTCCAACGTATCCGACGGTTTGCACCCCAGGATCCCTGCAACTCGGCCAAAGCCAACCGATAGATCAGCGCACGATGCATCGGCAAAAGCCCGATGCAATGCCAATGCTGCTCCCAGCGGTCCGGCCCCGAAATCGCCTTGGAAATCGTCTCGGCAAGCTGACGTGAAAATGCTGCGGTGCCTTGTGCGACCATCGTTAACTCCCGTGCCCCGGCTGGGCAGCAAGCCCCGGCTGGGCAGCAAGCACCGTCGAATCCTCGCCGACGAGCAACTGCGCCTCCGAGCAAGCTTGGGGAATCAATGCCGATTGACCGGCATTGAGCTCAACGTTGCCATATTGCGTCGAGATCCTCGCCGAACCTCGAGGAACCGTTACGATACGGCACGTGGACAACTCCAGGGTGTGACTCGAGGGTTGGTCGAATCGAATCAGCCGGAACTTGTCGCAAGCGACCAGCTCCTGCATGCCCGGAGCTTGCATGGGAATTGGCTGAACGGGATCGACAGGTCCACGCTCAAAGTCGATCACCTCAAGTGCTTGCTGGACATGCAGCGGACGAGCGTTGCCGGACGCATCGAGTCGATTCCAATCGTACAAGCGAAAGGTGCAGTCGCTGGCCTGCTGGACCTCGGCCACAACAAGCCCGGCACCGAGCGCATGGACAGTACCTGCTGGAATAAAAATACAATCTCCCGCATTTGGCAAGATCGCGTGCAAACACGCCTCCGTTTGGCCCGCTCGGATCGCCTCCGACAAATCCTCACGAGTCACCCCCTCTTTGAGTCCCGCATAAAGAATCGCGCCAGGCTGGGCGTCGACGATATACCACGCCTCGGTTTTTCCGAGATCAGGATTCGCCATCCGCAAGCCATAGGCGTCATCGGGATGGACTTGGACACTCAATACATTCTGGCAATCCAGGTACTTGAGCAGCAGCGGAAAGCGGTCGAGGTGGGCGGCCCCTGACGACTCGGACATCGGGGAGTCGGAAATCGGTGCCTTACACGGCTCGCCTAGAATCGCTTGACGGTGCTCTCTGAGCAGCTTGCCCAGTGACCAGCCATCCCAGGGCCCGCCCTGCACAACCGACTGACCTTGGGGATGGTC
>CAILTZ010000222.1 GCA_903837255.1 uncultured Pirellula sp.
AGGGATGGGGGCAGGGGGGCCTTAAGTTTCTTTTGTAAGGTCTTTTGTTTCGTAGCTATGAGCCATGGCCCCACCGGCGTGAAGCCGGGTGGTGGCCTGCCTTGCGTGTGAATGGCTGAGGTTCATTGACAACTACTTAGAGGGCATGCAGCATACGTTGGTTCTGGTCACATCGCGAGACGGTTTGATTATAGACTAGGATAAGTCCCCGTAGCCCCGTTTGTCCCCGTTGACTCCCTGAACTCCTTATGCAACTTAACGTTTTGGACGACCTGCAGACCAAAGTGCTGATCCTGGAAGCTCGGCTTCGGGTTGTCGACAGAGAGCAAGCGAGTGTTTCGCGAGCCACTGGGCGGATTCTGGCCCGAGCGGTCCATAACTTTCGGGATAGTCCGCCGATGGATGTCTCGGCGATGGACGGCTATGCATGCCGGCTGGTCGACTTGAAAACCAGCTCCGGCTCGACCGATTCGATCGAGCCTAGCTTGCCTGTCGCAGCCGTGGCAGCCGCCGGAGCCAGCCCGCTGGAGCTCAGCGTCGGTTCAGCTATTCGTATCTTCACAGGGGGTGTGGTTCCCCGCGGTGCCGATGTGGTGATCCCCCGGGAACGCTGCCAAGAGAGACCTCAGAGTGTCTCGGTGTCGATGCCTTTAGAGCAGATCAAGCTCGGTTGGAATATCCGTCGCCAAGGGGAGAATGCTCGCCAAGGGGATGTGGGGCTCTTGGCCGGTTGCTTGATCGACGGCCCGCGAATGTCGTCGCTTGTGTCGATGAGCCGTGAGTCGCAGATCGAGGTGTATCGCAAAGTCCGAGTGACGATCATCAACACCGGTGATGAGCTGCTGCAAATGGATGCCCCGATCGAGCCGTGGCAAATCCGAGACTCCAACGGACCGTTGCTAGAAAGCATGCTCGGGGCTTGTCCGTGGATCGAGTGGACTCGCACCAGCGCCAAAGATGATTTGGGAGAGATTGAGTCCAAGCTGGCAGAAGCATTGCAGGTATCCGACGCGGTGATTTTCACTGGCGGGGTATCGATGGGGGATACGGATCATGTACCGGCGGCGGTTAAGGGATCGGGGGCCGAGGTGCTTTTTCATCGGTTAGCGATTCGGCCGGGAGCACCGATCTTGGGAGCCGCTAGCCACGCGGGTCAATTGATCTTTGGCTTGCCAGGTAACCCGGTGAGTGTTGCGGTGACTTTTCGACGATTCGGCATGCCACTGCTAGAACGGCTTGGCGGGAGAACCTGGGGAAAACGTCACTTGAAGGCAGAGCTTGCAAACGGGGATGACAAAACCTTGCATTTGGTTTGGTACCGTTTGGTTCAATTTCAACCCGACGGAAGGGTTCTTCTTTTGCCGAATCAGGGTTCTGGAGACATTCGATCACTGGGCCTCTCGGATGGTTTTGTCGAGATTCCTCCAGAGACACATTCCAAGGGGACCTTCCGATATTTCGACTGGGCCGTGGTTTGAATCGCATTTCAAACACAAGAGAACCACGCTCGCGTCTGGTTTCAAAGTCCGTGATTTGAGGCTATCTTAGGGCGCTAGAGATAGCTTTGGACATCAACACGTATCGATCACTCCTGTAGGAAATTCGTTTGACATGAAGATCACTCGCATCGAGGCTTTGGTGTGTCACGCTCGGATGCGAAATTGGATTTTTGTGAAGGTCATCACGGACCAGCCGGGATTGTTTGGATGGGGCGAAGCGACCCTGGAGTGGCATACTCGCAGCGTGGTTGGCGCGATTGAGGATCTTTCGCAGCTTTTGGTAGGACAGGATCCGACTCGCATCGAGCATCTTTGGCAGATGATGTGGCGGCAGCATTTCTGGCACGGGAGTGGCATTGTTCGCTCGACGGCTATTGCAGGCATCGACATCGCGCTTTGGGATATCTTAGGCAAGCTTCATGGTGTCCCGTGCCACAAGCTTTGGGGCGGAGCCGTCCGCGATTCCATTCGGCTCTATTGTCATCTCGGGGGAGGCGATATGGAGAGTTTCTATGAAACCCCGGTGGACAATGCCAAGCGGTTTGGTGAGCTTGCTCAGCAAGCGGTGGCCGAAGGCTTTACGGCCTTCAAATCCATGGCCGTTCCGCCAACGAAGCCGATCGAGGGGCTCTGGCCGATCAAAGCCGCCGAGGCTTGTGTTGCTGCGATGCGGCAAGCCGTCGGCGAGAAGATCGACATCATGGTCGATTGCCACGCTCGGCCCTCGCCTGCTATGGGCTTGCAATTTGCCAAAGCTTTGGAACCTTACGGTTTGTACTTCTTGGAAGAACCCTGTTGGCCCGAGAGCATCGAAGGCCTTGCTGCCATCAATGCTGCGGTCAGTACTCCCATTGCTACGGGGGAACGGATCACCCACTTGGCTGCCTTCCGCGATTTGTTTGCAGCCCGTGGTTGCGAGATCTGCCAGATGGACATCACGCACTGCGGCGGATTTACCGAGGCACGTCGGGTGGCGGCATTGGCTGACGCTTATCGAATAGCACTAGCTCCTCACAATCCACAAGGTCCGGTCAGCACTGCAGCATCGATCGAGTTTGGGTTTTCGCAACCGAGCTACATTATTTGTGAATCGGTGCACAACGATGTTCCTTGGCGATCGGAGATCGTCCAGGAAGGATTTCGGTTAGACAAATCGACTCGCACAGTCACGCCGAATACTCTGCCGGGGCTTGGGATCTCCATCGACGAAGAGCAGGTTCGCAAGCACCCGTTCGAGCAAGAAGTCTTGCAACGAGTGTTCTACGCCGATGGCGGGGTTGGGGATTGGTAGTCAGTATTGGCGGGACGTTGAAAGGACGACGTTGAAAGGACAATGACCAGATGGCAAGCGTGTTGAAAGGGGTACTGCCGGTATTGCATACACCCTTGAACGAGGATTCGAGCATCGACGTAGAGACGCTCGAACGTCAGATCGACTGGGTGTTTCAGACCGGTGCAGACGGAGTGGTTGTGGCCATGGTCAGCGAGGTTTTGCGTTTGGGCTACCACGGTCGCAAGGAGCTAGCCAGTCAAGTATGCCAAGCTGTCCGGGGGCGTGGGGTTGCCATCGTCAGTGTCGGTGCCGAGAGTATCAAGGAGGCGTTGGATTTTGCCGAGCATGCCCAGGGGCTTGGAGCCAGTGCCGTCATGGCGATTCCTCCCGTGGCGACTTCGCTCAGTGGGGCTCGCACGGCTGATTATTTCGCCGCGATTGCTAAGGGGATTTCGATCCCGCTGGTGGTTCAAGACGCCTCTAGTTACGTTGGAGCAGCGATCGATCTAGGAGTCTATCTGCGATTGCTCGAGGAGTTTGGGGACGAGCGGATCTATTTCAAACCCGAAGCAAGTCCACTTGGTCCGAATCTGTCGAAGCTTAGAGATGCAAGTCAGGGTCGGGCCAGGATTTTCGAGGGCTCTGGGGGGATTAACCTCGTGGATTGCTATCGTCGCGGGATCGTCGGCACGATGCCCGGGACCGATCTTCTCGATGGGATTGTCGCGCTGTGGCAGGCGTTGAAGTCTGGTGATGAAGAGAGGATATATCAGCTGTCGCTTCCGATTTGCGCGCTTACAGCGATTCAATTGCAAGCGGGGCTTGATGGTTTTTTGGCGATTGAAAAGTACCTTATGAAGAAGCGAGGGATCTTTCGAAATACGCTTCAGGTGCAGCCATGCGGTTGGCAGATCGATGTCGAAACCGGTGCCGAGGTCGATCGACTTTTCGATCTACTCCAGCGAACTTTAGCCTCTAGCCGATAGTGGGTTTGCATGTCCGGTGATTCGCATATAGAGTCAGAGGTTCGAGCCGGGCGATACCAGGTCCTGCTATTTCTGTGCGCTTCGGCCGCGATCGCTTATTTCCAACGGGCTGCGCTGAGTGTTCCTGCCGAAGAGATTGCTAGAGATTTGAGTTTTGCCGATTTGGCAACGGATATGGGAATGATTCAATCGGCATGGTATTTCGCTTATGCAATGATGCAGATTCCGAGTGGATGGCTAGCCGATCGATTAGGGGCTCGGCGGGCATTGATCATTTTTTGTGTAGCTTGGTCGCTAGCGACTCTGCTAGCTGGGTTTGCTAATGGCTTTTATTCGCTGGGCTTGATGTGGGCAATGATGGGAGCGGCCCAAGCTGGGGCATTTCCTTGTGCAACCAAGGCCTTGGGTAGGATCTTCCCGGAAAATGAGCGAGCTCGCGCTACGGGTTTGCTCGCGGCTGGGATGACCATCGGAGGTGCCGTGGCGCCAGTGCTTGCGGCGCTGTGCCTGGAGTCGCTTGCGCCCTGGGCACAGACGCTTGGGGTCGATCGTTGGCGATTGCTCTTGGCCGCCTATTCGATTCCTGGGCTTCTTTGGGTGGTCTTATTCCTGTGGTTGATCACGGAATCCAGGATTCCGGCGACAGGGCTTGGCCGACAGGAGCCCTTAGCGGTGGACTGGTCGCGGATGCTAACGAGTGTGCCTTTGGCGTTGCTTTGTGGTCAGCAGTTTTTTCGGGCTGCTGGCATGGTTTTTTTCATGACTTGGTTCCCGACCTTTCTGCAAAAAACGCGCGATGTTTCATTGCTGGGTTCTGGGATTCTAACGACTGTCGCAGGGATAGGAGCCGTGGTTGGAAGTCTCACCGGTGGGTTCTTTTCCGATTGGTTGCTCCAGAGGACGGGCAATCAGCGGCTCAGTCGCCAGGGGATTGCGGTCGTTGGGATGAGCGGTTGTGCGATTCTCATTGTGCTCTCGTATTTTGCGCAGAACACGAACCAAAGCATTGCTCTGATCACGCTCGGGGCGTTTTGTGCAACCTTTGGTGGCGTGAGTGGTTACACGGTGGCGATCAGCTATGGAGGTAGGAATGTCGCGACTGTGTTTAGCACGATGAACATGTTCGGAAATCTTGGGGCCGCACTCTTTCCGTTGACGGCAGGTTGGTTGGTGGCCAGGACAGGCAATTGGAATCTGATTTTGTTTTTGTTTGCCGGCGTGATGGCGATGGACGCGGTGTGCTGGGCGTTGCTCAATCCGCAAGGAACTCTGTTTGGAGATGAACATGAAGGTGATTAAAACCCCGCAGGCGAGTTGCGATGCTGCGATGGTTCGATGCGACATCACTCCTCCGGTCGGCATCTACCATCGAATGTGGGGAGCAGCGCTGCATGATCGTGCGACCGGAGTTCATCGCCCGTTGCTCGCCACGCTTCTGTGGATGCAACCTAGGCTTGAGTCTCAGGGGAATCCGACAATCCTCTTGAGCTTGGACCATTGCATCCTGGATCGTCAAGAGTTGCACAATATTCGTCAGTCGATCCACCGCGCTACGGGTGCTGCGTACGAAAACATTCTGGTGACTCTCACGCATACGCATGGTGCGGGTTGGATGTCTCGGACACGAAGCGAGTTGCCGGGCGGAGAGCTGCTCGGACCTTATTTGGACGATCTAGCCGAAAAGATGGGGCAGCTCGGGCTCGAGGCTCAGAGCAAGGTACAACCAGTGTCGATCGTCTATGGGACAGGGCGCTGTGATCTAGCCGCGCACCGCGACTATTACGATCAAGAGCAAAAGCATTTTGTTTGCGGACTGAATCCACAAGGACCTGCCGATGACACGCTATTGCTTGCGAAAATCACCGATCGATCGGGAGCGACTCTTGGCACCTTGGTCAACTATGCATGCCATCCGACGAGCTTGGCCTGGGACAACACGCTCATCAGTCCCGATTGGGTTGGAGCAACGCGTCAAATCATCGAGCAAAACCAGGGAGGGTTGTGTCTTTTTCTCCAGGGAGCATCCGGGGACTTGGGGCCCCGTGAAGGGTTTGTCGGTGACCCCCAAGTCGCGGATCGCAATGGTAGGCAAGTCGGCTTTGCTGCCCTTTCCGCTCTTTGTTCACTTCCCAGTCCGTTGACTGAATACAGGTACACAGGTCCGGTGGTTTCAGGGACTCGGATCGGGACATGGCGGCACGAACCCCTTTGCGAAGACTCCGCAAGGAAACTTCAGCATTGGCATTGGGAGTCGCTTGTGGTCCAGTTGCCTTATCGACACGATCTTCCGACGATCGAGCAGACGACGCTCGAACGCGAGCAATGGCTTGCTCGGGAATCTCAAGCTCGCCAAGACAACGATGAAAAGCAATTGCGCGACGCGCGGGCTCAGGTCGAGCAGCGCACGCGTCAACTGACGCGATTGCAAAACCTATTGCCGGGACGGTGTTATCCACTAGAGGTGCATTTGGGGATCGTTGGCGATGCGATCTGGGTATTTGTACCAGGGGAGCTTTACCAAGTCTTTCAGAGAACGCTTCGGGAGCGATTTGCGTCTCGACCAATTTTCGTAACGACACTTACCAACGACTGGCAACCCGGATACATTCCGCCAGCGAGCAGCTATGGATACGAGATCTACCAAGAAGTGATCGCGGCTATGGCACCTGGATGTCTGGAAATCTTGACCGAGTCGCTCTGGCGTCGACTCCAGGCACTTGTGGATGGTTCAGATTAGTCGCGGGCAAGCAGAGGATACCAACGATGATGCGAACGGTTTATGCGGTGCTGGCAGTGGCGGGACTGATCCTGCCAATGGTTTGTTTTGGAGTGCATTTCACTCGAGCGGGCGAGCGAGGTTGGCCGGAGTTCTGGGCGGCCCCTTTTGCAACTTGGGTGATCTCCGGTTTCAGTTGGGACCTGATGCTCACGGCTACGGCATGCACTATTTGGATGGCAAGTGAGTCCAAGCGTCTGGGCATAAAGGGGTTTGTTTGGCATTTTTTAGCCATCTTTTTGGTGGGTATTTGTTTCGCGTTGCCGACTTTCCTTTACCGCCGGGAGGGTTATCTTGGTCGCGATGGAAAATAGAATAATTCCTTAAGAGATCGCTGGTGGTTGTCGACAGAAAACGAGGAGGCGTGATTTAGAATACCTCTTTGAGTATTGTTTCTCACTTTGGTGGGGTTATCCGGGCCTCCGCACAAAGCCGGGTAAAAACAAAGCCGGGTGATTTCTGGCAATCCTGACCCCAGGGGCAGCGACGCCATGGTTGCTGCAGGTCTTTCCCGGCAACTACCGTTTCATAACACCGCCTTAATGAGAGACTTCCGCAATCCATGTGCGGGTTCCTGACAGCATTTTCCACCCAAGAGCTTTGCGTTGCGGCCTTGCGCACCGGTCTGACCCGAATGGCCAATCGAGGCCCTGACGGCGTTGGGGAGTGGTCTGCGTCTAATACGTATTTGGGACATCGCCGATTGGCGATCTTGGATCTGGACGACCGGGCTGCACAGCCGATGCTTTCTCGATGCGGTCGTTATCGGATTGTTTTTAACGGAGAGATCTACAACTTTAGGTCGCTTCGTGAGCGACTTGAGCGTGAAGGAGTGCGTTTCCGAACCAATTCGGACACGGAGGTCATTCTCGAAGGCTTTATCCGTTGGGGTCGAGATATCCTGCCCGAGCTGCACGGTATGTTTGCATTGGTGATTTGGGACGATCTGCAGCAACGAGCTTTCGCGGCTCGGGACCCGTATGGCATCAAGCCTCTTTACTATGGGCGGTTCAAGGATGGTGTCCTGTTTGCTTCACAGGTAAAAGCCATCCTCGATACGGGGCTTGTTTCCAGGGAGCCTTGCGTGGACGGTCAAGCTGGTTTCTGGCTCATGGGCTCGGTGCCCGAGCCGTATACTTGGTACCGAGATGTCTCTGTGTTACCAGCCGGGGGCTTGTGTTGGATCGAAGACTCTCGGGTCGCATCCACGGAGACATGGTGCGACATTCAATCGATTTGGCGGGATGCACCTGTCTGCAATCAGGATGCTGACTTGGTTTTTAAAGAGGTCCGAGGGCACCTTCGCGAAAGTGTCGAGCGTCATCTTGTCTCGGATGTCCCGGTGGGTGTTTTTCTCTCAGGTGGCATCGATTCGGGCGCGCTTGCTGGCCTGATGTGCGATGCTGGGGCAGAGGACATTCTGGGGGTAACGATCAGTTATTCCGAGTACGATGGTACCAAGTACGATGAGTCACCCGATGCGGCAATCATCGCCAAGTGCTACGGCATTGAGCATCACGTTCGACGGGTATCCAAACAGGAATTCCTCGACGATCTACCTCGGATACTCGATTCGATGGACCAACCGAGCGTCGATGGCATCAATACTTGGTATGCCGCCAAAGCGACCAAGGAGTTGGGTCTCAAAGTGGTCGTCTCAGGCGTCGGTGGGGATGAATTGTTCCTTGGGTATGGTTCCTTCAAGAGACTTCCGCAACTGGTTTCGTTGTGGAGAAGCCTGCACAAAATTCCAGGGTTGAATTTGATGGCAAGGCAAGCGTTCAGAGTCCAAGCGGCGCTGACGCAGAACCCGCGTTGGTATTTGGCTCCGAGTCTTCTCAAGGACATACGGGGAGCATGGCTCTTGCGGCGTAGCTTGATGAGTCCAACCGATGCAGTGCAAGCGATCGGTTTTCCAGGCACTTCCGAGTTAACCCCCGAGATGTTGATTGCAAAATACGGCAAGGCCGCACACGGAGAGTTTCCCCAGGACATGCAGTTGTCCTTGGCCCAACTGGAGTCGACGATGTACCTGCGCAATCAACTACTTCGCGACAGCGACTGGGCGAGCATGCATCACAGCGTCGAGCTGCGAACGCCGCTGGTCGATGCGCAGCTACTGAAGAATCTCCAACCCTATTTGAACGCCTTTCCTCGGTTTCCGAAGAAATCGCTTCTAGCGAATTCTCCGAACAAGCCGCTTCCATCGGTGTTACAAAGCCGCGCGAAAACGGGTTTCTCCATCCCTGTTTACCAATGGATGCAAGAGGTAACGTCAGAATCGCGAGGTCCAAGAGCGGCGGCATGGGCCAAGTTCGTTGCGTCTCGATACCAGTAGGATCTGGGGTGAGTTGCGGGATCTAATTGATTTTCGGTTCTTCAGGTATTTTTGTTGGTAACGCTCGGTATTCTCGTACTCAGTTTCGCGGTACTCGTACTCGTGCTCGTGCTCGTGCTCGAAGGGCTTGAATTAATCCGAGTCGATCACCTTTTGAAGGAACGTGGAAACTGCCTATATTTGGCTCAGATATCGGCTGAATTC
>CAILTZ010000223.1 GCA_903837255.1 uncultured Pirellula sp.
ATTTGGGGGAAAGATTGGTCAGACTTACAAGGACTCCGTGCCTGATTATCCCAGGTCGGTGCGAGCACCGCAGGGGAGTCCTAATGTTTTGTTGGTCCTGTTAGACGATGTCGGCTTTGGGATGTGCTCGACGTACGGTGGTCCTGTTCCGACACCGTACATGGACCAGTTGGCAAACAATGGATTGCGATACAACCGGTTCCATACAACGGCATTGTGCAGTCCAACGCGAGGAGCCTTGCTCGCGGGAAGGAATCATCACTCGATCAGCACCGGGGTCATCATCGAGATGGGTACGGGCTATCCAGGTTACACGGGGGTGATACCAAAGAGCACGGCGCTCGTTTCCCAAATTCTTAGAGACAACGGTTATGCGACAGGGATGTTTGGCAAGTGGCATAACACGCCGGAGCCTGATATCAGCCCTGCAGGTCCATTTGATCGTTGGCCAACCGGGCTCGGGTTTGATTACTTCTATGGTTTCAATCAGGGTGAAACGCATCAGTACTATCCGACACTGTATCGGAATACGACTTGGGTACCTCAACCAAAGACGCCTGAGGAGGGTTATCACTTTACGGCCGACATGACCGATGAAGCGATCGCTTGGACGCGAAACATTCGCGCTGCGGATCCTGACAAGCCTTGGTTCAATTACTTCAGCACTTCCGGAGTGCATGCGCCTCACCATGCACCCGTAGCATGGCGTGAGAAATACCGCGGCAAGTTCGATCATGGGTGGGACAAGCAGCGAGAGCTGACGCATGCGGCTCAGTTGGAAAAGGGGATTATTCCCAAGGGAACTAAGCTGACGGCTCGTCCGAAAGAGATTCCTGCTTGGGATGAACAAAGTGCCGAGGCGAAGAAGGTCTACACGCGATTGATGGAGAACTTTGCGGCCTACATGGCGTACACGGACCATGAGGTAGGTCGTTTGCTCGACAGTTTGAGAGAGTCCGGAGAATTGGATAACACGCTTGTGCTGTATGTGGTCGGGGATAATGGAGCCAGTGCCGAAGGAGGCTTAGAGGGGACCTTCAGTGAAATCGCCAGCTTGTTGGGATTGCAGCTGGGGTTGGAGAGTTCGATCAAGCGAATCGATGAAATCGGTGGTCCAACCAGCGAGCCTCACGTTCCAGTTGGATGGGCTTGGGCGATGAATGCTCCGTTTCAGTGGACAAAGCAAGTAGCGAGCCATTTTGGAGGAACCCGCAATCCTATGATTGTTCATTGGCCCAAAGGGATACGTTCCAAGGGCGAAATTCGAACGCAGTTTCACCATGTGATCGATGTGGTTCCCACTATTTTGGAAGCGTGCAAGGTCCAGCAGCCGACGTCGGTCAACGGAATACCGCAGAAACCTATCGAAGGGGTTTCAATGCTGTATTCGTTCGATGATAGCAAGGCAGCCGAGCGTCGCACCACCCAGTACTTTGAATTGGCAGCCAAT
Organism: uncultured Pirellula sp.; assembly: GCA_903837255.1. Classification (GTDB taxonomy): domain Bacteria; phylum Planctomycetota; class Planctomycetia; order Pirellulales; family Pirellulaceae; genus JBKCUI01. Next base: position 1,451 of record CAILTZ010000223.1, read on the forward strand.
CGAGCGATCTATCACGATGGCTGGGTCGCTTGCAGCCGTTACAGCTTTCCTTGGCAGACCGCCGGACGCACCGATGGTTTCGTGAACGCACCATGGGAACTGTACAACGTTTCGGATGATTTCAGCCAAGCCGTAGATCTTGCGGCGAGCAACCCCAAGAAACTGGAAGAGTTGAAGGCCAAGTTTTTGGAAGAGGCTAAGAAGTACGATGTGCTTCCGCTCGATTCTCGTTTCTCCGAGCGAATGGACCCGAAGTTACGGATTGCCGGCGAACCGAAAACCAAATGGACCTATTTCGGCAACCAAGTTTGGCTTCCTGAGCCCATCGGTCCACAGCTTTTCCCACGAGCGCACTCGATTCAAGCACAAATCACCGTCCCGGAATCGGGAGCCGAAGGTGTTATCGCGTGTGTCGGAGCATTCTCTGCCGGATGGTCTCTGTACGTCGATGGTGGCAAGCCCGTTTTTCGCTATAGCTACTTTGATGTTGCCGATGTGACGATTCCCGGTTCGGATAAACTTCCACCCGGCAAGGTTACGGTATCGACCCGCTTCAGCCCGGACGGGACCAAAGATGGTGGTGGAACACTCGAATTGATGGTCAATGAGAAAGTGGTTGGACAAGGAAAGATCAAACGATCGGCATTTCGACACGGATTAGAGCCATTCGAAATAGGTCGCGATTCGATCACTTCTGTATCACCAGACTATCGCACCAAGGGTTCCTATCCATTCAATGGCAGGATCGAAAAGGTCGACTTTTCGTTGGTGAAATAGGATTTTCGGAACCAAGGAAAACAGTGGGAACAGGGAACCACGAAAAACACGAAAGGCACGAAAATAAGAAGGAAGAAAACCGGAGGGAAGACAACGGAAGATCAAGAAGATCAATAGGAGCGAGAAGAATCGATTCATGAGTGAGTTCGATTCGTTTTCATGCTGTATTCCTTTCGTGCTTTTCGTGCTTTTCGTGGTTCCCTAAATCGTGGTTCCCAAAATCAAATGGCTAAACGCTTTACCGTTGCCTTGGGATAGTCGCCGAAATTAACAAGCAGACCAAGTTTTATTCCTGTCGCTTTGAGATAGTTGATTACCTGTGCGATATGTTCGGGGGCAATTGCCTTCACGGCTTTGAGTTCGACGATAATCTGGCTGTAGCAAATCAAATCGGGCTTAAAGGTCTGCTGTAATAGTACGCCTTTGTAAGTCAGCCGCAGATCTGGCTGGGTTATAAATGGGATGTTTCTGGATCGAAGTTCTCGTTCGAGGCATTCTTGATAAACCGACTCAAGAAAGCCGCAGCCCATTTCACGGTAAACTTCAAAGATGGCACC
>CAILTZ010000224.1 GCA_903837255.1 uncultured Pirellula sp.
ATCGAGGAACTATTCCTGCGGGCTTTGTGCCGCAAACCCTCCGAGCGAGAGCTTCGCGCGAGTGTCGATGCATTGCAGTCGGCCCAGGATCGACGCATTGCGCTCGAGGACATCCTCTGGGCGCTGCTAAACAGCAAAGAATTCATGATGCTCCGCTGACGCTTGACCGATCAACCGACAAAGGGCTTTACCATGGCTAAAGGATGTCTTGAATTCCAACAATCGCTCAGTCGCCGTCAATGCTTGCTCCGCGCGAGCCAGTTCGGGCTGGCCGGTCTTCTTGCAGGTGCTCGGGGTACCACCAACATCGCTTCCGCATCGGGCACTCTAGCTCCTAAAGCTCGTGCCAAGAGCGTGATCTTCCTGCATCAATACGGGGGGCCTAGCCATATCGATACGTTCGATATGAAGCCCGCCGCGCCCGATGGCATCAAAGGCGAGTTCAAACCGATCTCCTCCGCCGTGGCGGGCTCACCCGTCTGCGAACACTTGCCTCGCTGGGGCGCCCAACTGGATCGCTGGGCCCAAATCCGCAGCGTCCATCACGACATGAAGAATCACAACCCAGCCTGCTACTACTCCCTGACCGGCAAGCGTCCTGCGACCGACGACATCCGCCTGCGCGACACACTCGAACTCTACCCCGCCTTTGGTTCGAGCGTCGCGCGGTTCTCCGAGCCGGCCCCAGGGGTCCCGACCTTCGTCGCCTATCCACATGTGCTGCGCGATGGAGCGATCTCGCCCGGACAGCACGCAAGCTTTCTGGGCAAACAGTACGATCCGTATTTTTTCCAAGCCGACCCGAACTCCCCGGAGTTCGGTCTACCGGAATTGCAGCTTCCTGCGAACATCGACCTTGCACGCCTCGAACGGCGTCGAGATCTGGTCGAGTTGATCGATCAGGAAAAACGGCTCATCGAGCAGTCGACCGAAGCCCGAGGCTTGGACCAACTCCAGCAGCAAGCCCTGAAAATCCTCTCCTCGACCGGCCTTAGGGACGCACTGAACCTCGGCCAAGAAGACGCGGCCCTCCGGGACGCTTACGGACGGAGCACCTACGGACAATCGTGCCTGCTTGCTCGACGCCTGGTACAAGCCGGAGTGCGGTTCGTCACGGTCTACTTCTCTCAAGGCATTGGAGGCAAAGGGAGCGAGGGCTGGGACACCCACCAAGAGAATTTCAAAGACCTCCGAGAGCGACTCCTGCCGATGACCGACCAGACAGTCCCAACGCTCATCCAGGACTTGGAGTCCCACGGTCTTCTGGACGATACGCTCGTGCTATGGATGGGTGAGTTTGGACGGAGTCCCCAGATCGGCGATCGGGATGGCAAAGGCCGAGGCCACTGGCCCGATTGCTACACCGTGATGATGGCAGGAGGGGGCATCCAAGGCGGCTCGATCTTCGGCGCCAGCGATGCCAAAGGAGCTTATCCCGCGGCCGATCCAGTCGGCCCAGAAGATATCGCCGCGACTCTTTACTGGGCACTGGGAATCGATCCCCATTCCGAAGTCATCGACACCCAAGGCCGCCCGCTTGCGATCTCGACCGGCAATCCGATCGAAAAGATCTTTCGCTAAGCAAGAACCTGTTGTTATTGAACCTCAGAAAAGAAACGTGGGGTCATGGGACAAGGCAAATGCATAAATAGGGCGTCGAAGGTCGCTGTAAGTTACGCCTCCACCGGACAGGTCCGGTGGTAGGCTCCGAGCGCACCTGGGATGATGTGGAGCGATGAAGCCGACTGAGAGTTCGTAGGCTTAAGCAGCAAACTGATTTCAAAGGCGATATTCCGAGACTTGCCCGCAAGCTTTCAGCTGCGTAGAGTGAGTCGGTGGAGACAGCCTTCTTTGCAGGATGCAGATGCCAATTGCGTAAGTTCTACCTTGGCAACCCGAAGGGATTCTAGGTCGTTACTATCCCGATTTGCGTCAGTTAATGATCGTCGATGTAAAGCTCTGACGGTTGTGCCGAATACACAACCAAAAACTTGTGATCGTTTTTTGACCTTCGCAATTAGCGCTTTATACTGGCAAGCCCCTTGGTGTACTTGCGTCAAGATTCTTCGCAAGTTCGCGCGTTGGGGAAATCCATGCACCTCCTTGTCTTGCCCACTAGAATGCTCAATTCCTTTCGACCTCTGTTTTTTGCAGCTAGCTGCTGTGTTGCATGGATGTGCAGCAGCTTTGGCTTATCCCAAACCACCCCCACTTCAAACCCAATTGTAGCCTCTGCTTCCGAGGCGACTGGTTCCGAGGCGACTGGCCCGCAGCAAGCCGACGAGGCCCTGCGGATCGGCAAGGCGCTTGAACAGCAGCGCCGTTGGCAAGAAGCGATTCAGCATTACGAAAAGACGCTCAAGCAACTGCCGCTCAACAAGCAGATCACCGAGCGCATGCAAATCTCTCGCGTTCACATGGACGTTACGCGTCGCTACTGCGATCGTTCGTTTATTGAGAGCGTGGAACGTTCCACGCCTGCACAATCCTTAGAGGTCTACCAAGACGTCGTCAGCAAACTCGAAACGTACTACGTCGATTCCATCGACTATTACAAACTGGCGCTCTACGGCACGGCATTCCTTGAAGTCGCGTTGACCGAGCGGGATTTTCTCCAGAAGCATCTACCAAAAACTCCAGCGGCATCGATCGAGAACTTTCGCCGCAATGTACACCGATTGGTCTTCGGAAAACGGATCCCAAATGCCAACGAACTAAAAAACCTGGTACTCCTGGTGGCCGGACAAGCCCAGGAGCAGATCGGCTTAAGCCCCACGGCCACCATCTTTGAATTTATCAGCGGATCGGTTGGTTTGCTCGATCCTTATTCATCGATCCTGACGCCTGGTGAATACCGTGAGATCATGTCCCAAATCGAGGGCAATCTCATCGGACTAGGTGTCGAACTTTGGGCCGAAGGAAACGAACTGCGAATCGTGGATGTCTTCAAGGGGAGTCCTGCGTCCGAGGCGGGATTACTCCCTGGGCATTACATTCTAGAAGTCGACGAGCAATCGGTCGTGAGCATCGGCGCAAAGCGTGCCGCGGACATGCTTCGGGGTCCTGAAAACAGCCACGTTAAGCTCGTTATCTCCTCGGGTGGAGATCAAAGCGTTGCGATCGATGTGGTGCGCAAGCGCGTCGAGATCCCGAGTGTCTCGGTGGCCGAGATGCGCGACGGCCAAGTCGGGTACGTCCGAATCACCAACTTTCAAAAAACGACGGTCAATGAAGTCAGCCGAGCGATGTACGATCTGACCAGCCGAGGAATGAAGTCCCTGGTGATCGATCTTAGACGCAACCCGGGCGGTCTGCTCGAATCGGCCGTCGAACTGGCCGACTACTTTTTGGTCCGAGGGGGCATCGTCTCGACACGAGGTCGCAACACGTCAGAGAACCGAAACTACACCGCCCATGCAGCCGGGACCTGGGACATCCCCCTGGTCGTCTTGATCGACGGCGACAGCGCAAGCGCTAGTGAGATTTTTGCAGGGGCCATCCGAGACCATGACCGCGGCTATGTTGTCGGACAAATCTCTTACGGCAAAGGGAGCGTCCAGGGGGTCTTTCCCAGCGAGCGAGGAATCGGTGGCTTGCGGTTGACCGTCAGCCGGTTCTATTCGCCCAGCGGGACGGCCATCAGCCAACGAGGGATTACTCCGCATGTGAGCGTCCCAGAAAACCCACCCGAGATCCCCTCGACTCTCGTGGCTTTGAAACCTCCGACCGAGGCGATCG
>CAILTZ010000225.1 GCA_903837255.1 uncultured Pirellula sp.
ATGAGCATCAACTCGTAGATCCCGATCCGGCCCCGATAGCCCTTCTTCTGGCAGTAAGGGCACCCCTTGCCCTTGGCGAACTTGGAGTACTGCACGATTTCCTGAGGGATCCCTGCCTCGTCGAGGACCGCGTCGCTGAGGGTCGTGCTGTACTTGCACCGAGTGCAGATCTTGCGCACTAGCCGCTGGGCCAAAACCGCAATCACCGAGCTTGCCACCATGTACCCAGGCACCCCCATGTCCGTCATCCGTGTCACGGCACTGGGCGCATCGTTCGTGTGCAGTGTACTGAAAACCAAGTGTCCAGTCAGGCTGGCCTGAATACCCATCTGAGCCGTCTCGGTATCTCGCATTTCACCGACGAGGATGATGTTGGGAGCTTGGCGGAGCATGGCTCGAATGATGCGGGCAAAGTCCAGTCCGATGTTGTGTCGGACTTCGACCTGGTTGACGCCTGGCAAGTAGTATTCGACGGGGTCTTCGGCGGTGATGATCTTGCGGTCGGGTCGGTTCAAGGCGTTCAGGGCGGCATACAGGGTGGTGGTCTTGCCCGATCCGGTCGGGCCAGTCACCAATAAGATACCATTAGGTCTCTTAATAAGACTGGTGAAGTTTTTAAAGTCCCTATCCCCGAGGCCCAGCTGCTTGACCCCGACTCGGATGTTGTCTTTGTCGAGCAGTCGCATGACGCAGGACTGCCCGTGGTTGGTTGGGATGATCGAGACTCGCAAATCGAGTTCTTTCTCACCGACGGTAATCTTGATCCGACCGTCTTGGGGACGGCGGCGTTCGGCGATATCGATCCGGGAGAGAATCTTGATCCGCGAGAGGATCGCACCGAGCAATCGGCGAGGAGGGCTATCTCGTTCAACCAGGACCCCGTCGATCCGGTATCGGATCCGCACGCGGTCTTCGAATGGCTCGACGTGGATATCCGAGGCCCTGAGCTGGACAGCCTCCTGGATCATCAGGTGCACTAATTTAACAACCGGAGCTGAATCGTCCCCTTCGCCATCGCCGTCCGAGGCGCCGTCTTCTTCGGTGGTGGTAAAGTCGATTTGGGTGTCGGTAAATTCTTGGAGCATCGAGTCAGCGGACTCTTCGCCGACTTGGCCGTAGTACCGGTTGATGGCTTCTTGGATATGCTCGAGGGGAGCCAGGGCGGTTTCGACTTTTCGGTTGAGGATGAACCTCAGCTTTTCGATGGTTTCGATATCAAAGGGGTCCGCGACGAGGACCTTAATCGTGTCATCTTCGTCGGCTACGGGGATGATTTTGTTTTCGCGGGCGACGGATTCGGGGACCAGTTCGATGACTTGGTCGGGGATTCGGATCGACTGCAGATCGACGTATTCGAAGTGGTGGAATTCCGCCAGTGCCTGGGTGACTTCCTCGCCGGTGGCATAGCCCAGGACGGCAAGCATCGTGCCGATCTGCTTGTCCTCTTTTCTGGCAATCGACTTGGCTTCGTTGAGCTGTTCGAGGGAGATAACCCCGCGGGAGAGAAGTAGATCGGTGTAGTCCCGGGCTGGTCCAGGCATAGATGAGTCTCCGTCGAGGGGAGAAGAGGCTGAATAAGGCTTGCCGATCCATTGAAATAACGGATCAACACTTTGGCGTTGGCGTTGTTCAATAGACCTATGCAAGTATACTCGACAGCCGGTTGGACCAACAAACACGAAACGGGCGGTGTTGCGACGTTTTCCATGAAAAATCGGGTGGACTTGCGAGGCCTAGCCCAGGCCAATTCACAGGGCCCGAGTTTCCTGGCAGTCGCCATCGCGCTGCTGGTGCTTTATACCGTCTGGGGATCGACCTACTTGGCGATCCGTGTTGGGGTGCAGACCTTTCCCCCTTTTTTGATGGGTGCGGTTCGTTTCGCGGTCGCTGGCGGGCTATTGCTAGTTTTCTTGCAGGTATTTCGTGGGGTTCGTCTTACGATTCGCCAGTGCGTCGACAATGCGATCGGGGGATTTTTCATGTTGCTAGGAGGCAATGGGCTAGTCTCTTGGGCTTGTGAAGAGATCCCCTCAGGGATTGCGACGTTGATCGTGGCGATGAATCCTTTGTTCTTCGTGGCTGCCGAGTGGCTTTTGGGGGCTTGGACGCAGCACAAGCAGAACACTTTGGCGAGCAAGAGCATAGAAGTTGCCCAGCTGCCGAGTCCCAAAGTGCCTAGTCCCCAGATACCTAGTCTCGGCTCGGTGGTTTTGGCCCATTTGCCGAACCGATGGACCCAGATCGGTTTGGTCGTCGGCTTTTTGGGACTTTGCATTTTAGTCGCACCGTCGTTAGCCGGTCAGTCGTTAGCCGGTCAGTCGTTATCCACCGAGGGCTTATCCAGTCAGGGCGGCGTTCAACTGGCTCCTTGGAGGATTTTGGCCTTGGTTGGGGCTTGTCTGAATTGGACGATCGGGTCGATGTATATCCGTCATGCGCGCCATGCTGCATCGCCGATGTCTGGGGCTTCGATTCAAATGCTTGCCGGCGCGGTCTTTATGTTCTTGGCGAGTTATCTTTTGGGTGAAATGCGAGAGTTCCATTGGGGACAAATTGCGCCCGAGGCCTGGTGGTCGTGGGCTTATTTGGTCGTCGCCGGTTCGCTCATCGGGTACACCTCCTTTGTATGGCTCATGAAGCATGCCTCGCCGACGCTTGTGAGCACCTATAGCTACATCAATCCGATGATTGCCGTTTTCTTGGGGTGGTGGATATTGGGCGAACAGGTCGGTCCTCACGTTTTGGTGGCTTCGGTGACAATCATCGCTGGAGTGGTGATGATTTCATGGTCCAAGCGATAGACCCTGGCAGATTTGGGATAAAGCGTTTATCATCTGGCGGGTTTGATTCGGCTCGAGCGACTCTTGCGGGGGAAGACAGCAGGTGAGTGACCAGGACAATCGAGGGTTCTTGGCGTTGGAAGACGGCACGGTATTCGAAGGTATTTCGATCGGTGCCGATGGAGAGCGCGACGGCGAGGTGGTGTTCAACACTTCGATCACCGGCTATCAGGAGATATTGACCGACCCGAGCTACCGTGGCCAGATCATCACGATGACTTATCCGATGATCGGCAACGTCGGGATCAACCATCAGGACTGCGAGTCGACTCGACCGCACGTGGCTGGTTTCATCGTCCGGGAAAACAGTCGCCTGCGGAGCAACTACCGCTCCGAGGAGTCCCTGACGAGCTACTTAGTGAGCCAATCGGTCGTCGCGATTGCTGGCATCGACACTCGAGCTCTGGTTCGTCGCATCCGCGACCAAGGGGCTCAGCGAGGAATCCTTTCGACCACCGATTTCAACCACGATTCGCTGATCGAGAAAGCTCGCAATAGTCTGGGTCTAGTCGGACGCGACTTGGTCCGAGAAGTGATCCCCGAGACGGCCCGTCAGTGGTCTGAGCCTCTGTACGATCTTGGGGGATCCACTACCGTCGATCCTGCGCAGCATTCAACGTCGGCCTTTCACGTTGTGTGCTTGGACTTTGGCATGAAGTGGAATATCGCACGGCACTTGGCCTACCGAGGCAACCGCGTGACGATCCTACCGGGCACTGCCAGTGCTCAAGACATTCTGGCTCTTGAGCCCGATGGGGTTTTTCTGAGCAACGGACCTGGCGATCCTGAACCGTTGACTTACGCTCAAGACACGATTCGAAGCGTGCTTGGCAAGAAGCCTGTCTTTGGCATCTGTTTGGGGCATCAGTTGCTATCGCTTGCAAGCGGTGCCAAGACCTTCAAGCTCAAGTTTGGTCATCGGGGTTCAAACCAACCGGTCTTGCAATGCGGAACAGGGCGAGTCGAAATCACTTCGCAGAACCATGGCTTTGCCGTCGAGGAGCCGAGTCTCCCGAGCTGCTTGGAAATCACCCATCGGAATCTCAACGACAATACCATCGCAGGAGTGCGTCACACGCAGGTCCCGGCCTTTAGCGTGCAGTACCACCCCGAGGCGTCGGCAGGTCCGCACGACAGCGCCTATCTGTTCGATGATTTCCAAAAGATGATGCACCAGCAGGCTGGTCGCTAGCCATGCTCGCCAAACGCGTTATCCCCTGCTTGGATGTCCATGCTGGCCGAGTCGTCAAAGGAACTAACTTCGTCCAGCTTCGAGATGCCGGCGACCCGGTCGAAATCGCTGCGAGGTATGAGCAAGAGGGTGCCGATGAATTGGTCTTCTTGGACATCACGGCCAGTCATGAACAGCGTTCCATCATGATCGATGTCGTGCGACGCACGGCCGATCAAGTCTTTATGCCACTGACCGTCGGCGGCGGGATCCGAACCATCGAAGACATTCGGGATCTGTTACAAGCTGGCTGCGACAAGGTCTCACTCAATTCGATCGCTTGCAAGAACCCCGATTTTATCCGCCAAGCCTCCGAGCGATTCGGAGCCCAGTGCATCGTCGTGAACATGGACCCTCGTCGGGTGATCAAAGACGGCAAAGAGTTTTGGGAAGTGCACATCCACGGAGGCCGCACACCGACCGGGATCCAGGTCGTCGAGTGGGCTCAGCGGGTCGAAGAGCTCGGAGCCGGAGAGATCGTCGTCACGAGCATGGACCGTGACGGCACCAAGGACGGCTACGACCTGCCAATCACCAAAGCGGTGGCCCAGGCCGTCTCGATACCGGTGGTCGCAAGTGGCGGGGCTGGGCGTCCTCAGCACCTAGCCGATGCGATCCTCCTGGCCCGAGCCGATGCGGTCTTGGCCGCAAGCATCTTTCATTTCGGGCAGTACACCATCGCCCAGACCAAGAGTCTCATGGCCGATCAAGGGATCCCGGTTAGGCTCCGATAAGTGGTTTTTCTCCCGGATTGTCGGGGGGAAATCGCACAAGCCTTAGGGAAAACCGGGTGACAGCCAGGGCATTATCAGTCAGAATAAAAAGACTTGTCCTCTCTCCATCGGTCATTCGATCCCCTAATCCATATCTCCTATGTCCATGTCTGAAGCACCCCGCCCAGCACCCAGCCAAGCTTCTTCCGCAGACCAGCTGGCAGCCTCCATGTTGGGTACCAAGCAGGAGCTCGAGGTCGACAAGCTCTTCAAGGCCTGTGTGAAGCTCGAGGGTAGCGACTTGCACCTCAAGGTCGGTACACCTCCGATCGTACGGGTCAAAGGGGATCTGAAGCCCTTGAACCGACCAGCGATCGAAGTCGAGGAGATGGTTCGCTTGCTGATCCCGATGCTCAACGAGCGCAACCGACGCATTTTTGAGGAAGAGGGCGGAGCGGACTTTTCCTACACAGTCAGTGTCGACGGCGAGAATTGGCGTTTCCGGGTCAACATGCTCAAGCAGCTCGGTCGGCCCGGTTTGGTCGCACGTCGAATCAACAACTTCATCCCGAATTTCGAAGGCCTCTTTTTGCCCCCGATCCTCGAAGAACTTTGCAAGTACGACCAAGGGATGGTGCTGCTGGCCGGGGTGACTGGATCTGGAAAAAGTACGACGATCGCCTCGATGCTCAATTGGGTCAACCGCAACTACCGCAAGCACATTCTGACGCTTGAAGATCCCATCGAGTTCGTCTATACCGAAGACAAGTGCTTGATCAACCAGCGTGAAGTCGGTGCGGACGTCAAGGATTTTAGCATCGCGATGAAGCACGCGGTGCGCGAAGACCCAGACATCATCCTGGTCGGTGAAATGCGAGATGAGGAGACCTTTATGACGGCCATCCATGCTGCCGAAACCGGGCACTTGGTCTTCGGTACCATCCACGCCTCGTCGGCCCCATCGACCATCGGACGTATTCTGGACCTGTTCCCAGAAGAGTTGCACAAAGCGATCCGCAATGCGATCGCATTCAACATGAAAGGAATCGTCGCCCAAAAACTCCTACGATCGATCCGCCAAGGGGTCTCCCGCGTCCCGACCTGCGAGATCATGACCTTCACTCCCATGATCCGCAAACTGCTCCTGGAAGAGAAAGACCAAAAGCTCTCCGATGCGATCCGGATCGGTGCTGCCGAAGGGATGCAGGACTTTACGATGAGTCTCAAACAACTCATCGACGACGGTTTGATCGATCGACCGACGGCTTTCGAAGTCGCACCCAACCCCGAGGCTCTCAAAATGGCCCTCAAGGGGATCAATGTCAGCCAACCGGGCATCATCTAATTGTTTGGGTGTCGGGTTTCTCGCCCAATCACTCGCCCAATCACTCGCCACGTTCAACTATCCACCAGTTACTTGACTCGCAGAAGGTTTTCCATGATTTTCGGGAAAAAAAAGAAAAGCGCCGACAAGAAAGAATCTTCTGGGGAGATAGAAGTTCCCAATTTAGAAATCAAAGCGATGGGGGTTGGCAAGGAAGAAGCCGTCGGGCTTCTAATCGCATGCAGGCAACTGCCTGGCTACCCTCTGGCCGTAGTCCTCGTGGCCAACGCCATCAACACCCGTGCCGATCGGATCCTGATCGATTTTTCTGCCCAAGGTGCTGTAGCTAGGTACCGTGTGGATGGGATTTGGGAATCGTTGCCGGCCATGGACCGACCCACCGCCGACGCGTTGTTGGTCGTTTGGAAGAAGGTTCTAGGGCTCAACCCTGTTGAGCGCAAGGCCCGACAAGATGGCAAGTTTGCCACGAACTTTCGGGACATCGACTGGGTGATCTCTTTCATGAGCACCGGGGTTCCCACCGGCGAGCGCGTTCTATTTACTATCGAAAGAAAGAAACCGGTCCTCAAGACCCTTACCGACTTGGGAATGCGAGATGCGGTCCAGGTAACCCTCAAGGGGATGTTGAATGGGGACAAAGGGATGGTCGTCATCAGCGCACCGCCAACGCATGGCTTGCCGACGACTTGGAGAGTCGGTCTAGATAACGCCGACAAGTTCGTGCGGGACTGGGTCTTGATCGAGAACAAAAAGAATCAAGAGCCCGATATCATCAACGTCACCGAGTTTTACTATGAGGACGGGGTTGAGACGGCCGAGCAGGTTTTCGACAAAGTTCGCCTCAAGCAACCCGACGTGTACGTTCTGCCCTCGCTCATCAGCCCCCAGATCGTCGAAGCGGTTCTTGGACAGATCCACAAGGAGAACAAGCACTCGGTCACCAGGATCGTAGCAAACGATGCGGTCGACGCTGTGATCCAGATTCTCAAACAAAACCCGAAACATGCCAAGGCTCTGTTGGGGGTCATGCAAGGTGCCCTCAACCAACGTCTTATTCGGCGATTATGCGAGTCTTGCAAACAAGCCTACCAGCCCACGCCTCAGCTTTTGCAAAAGCTCGGACTACCCGCCGGTCGGGTGCCCAAGCTTTACAAGCCGACGATTCCGCCTCCCCCCGAACAACGCGTCGATGCCAAGGGGAATCCCATCGAGATCGAAATCTGCAAGAGGTGCAATGGTCGAGGGTACTTCGGCCGAATGGCACTGTTCGAGCTTTTGGTCATCGATGACAAAATACGCAAAGCCATTGGGCAGTTCCTTGAAAGCCCAGATGAACTTAGGAAATTTATCAAGCAATCCGGACACTCCGGATTCTTCGAAGAGGGTGTGCTCGCCTGTGCTCTGGGACAAACCAGTCTCGAAGAAGTCCAGCGAGTCATGCAGGGCAAGTAAGCACTCGAAAATAGAGCAATACCAAAGAGCATTACCAATATAAGGGAAATCGAGCATGTGGAATCGGGTCTTGATCGGTCTTTTCGCAACGATTTGTGTCTCTTTGGCTTCGGTTCAAATCCAAGCCCAGCAGAGCGGACCGAAGCGGAGTATGTTTGTAGCCGATTACCAAAAAAAGCTTGCTGCGGTCATCGATGCGGACAACAATCCTCGATGGACAATCAGCATTCGGGACATCCATGATGCACAGCCGCTGCCAAGCGGTGGTTGGCTGGTTCAGACCTCCTTTGGAAACGTCGTCGAACTCGACGCTCAAGGCAAAGAGGTTTGGCGATTCGATGCTGGCAAGACCGATGCGGGTGGACCGATCGAGATCCACGCATTCAGGCGACTGCCCAACGGGCTGACGATGATCGCTCAAAGCGGAGCGGCGCGAATCATCGAGGTCGACAAAGACAAAAAGATCGTCCATAGCATTCCGCTAACAGTTCCGAATCCTGACCCGCACCGCGACACTCGCCTTGTTCGCCCGACCCCCAATGGCAATTACTTGGTCGCCCACGAAGCCCTCGGGTTGGCTCGCGAATACGACCGGACAGGCAAGATCGTTTGGGAATACAATGTCGGATCCAAGCTCTACGCGGCGGTTCGGTTGGCCAATGGCAACACCTTGATCGGTGCAGGTGACGGACACAAGGTGGTGGAAGTCAACCCAAGCAAGGAGATCGTTTGGGAGCTCAAGCAGGGGGACATCCCCGGCGTGACTCTGGCTTGGATTACCATGGTCGAACGCTTGGACAACGGCAACACCTGGGTAGTCAATTGCCACGGAGGTCCCGAGAATCCACAGATTCTGGAGGTCACGCCTGAGAAGAAACTCGTTTGGAGCTTTAAGGATTTCGAACGCTTTGGAAACGCCTTGCCGGTGGCGGTCCCACTGAACCCATAATCCTGCGGTTTCGTTAACATCCACGCGCGTCTGATAGCGACGCTTGCCACTCCCGAACTGTCTACAAAGATTGCATCAGCATGAATTCGAACACAATCACCATACTCCAGCGGCTTCAAAAGAACATGGAGTCGGTGGTGCTAGGCAAGGCGGAGGTGATTCGAAAAACGCTCATCGCGCTGCTCTCGGGCGAACATATCTTGCTCGAAGACGTACCGGGCGTTGGAAAAACGCTCGTTGCCAAGGCGCTTGCCAAGAGTGTTGACGGTCACTTTACGAGAGTGCAGTTTACCCCCGACTTGCTTCCTAGCGACATCGTCGGTAGCAGCATCTATCACAACGGTGAGTTCAAGTTCAGCCAGGGCCCCATCTTTGCCAACATCGTCCTTGGCGACGAGATCAACCGCGCTCCGCCTCGTACGCAAAGCGCGCTGCTAGAAGCAATGAGCGAACGGCAAGCGAGCATCGACGGGACGACTTATCCAATGCCCGATCCATTCATGGTGATCGCTACCCAGAACCCCTTCGAGTTCGAAGGGACTTACGTGTTGCCCGAAAGCCAATTGGACCGTTTTCTGATGCGTATCGATCTTGGGTATCCAGCCCGTGAAGCCGAGCGGAATGTGCTCCGTTCTCACCGAAGCGGAGAGCCAGTCGATACACTCACGCCCGTGGCCTCTCTGGCTGAGATCAAGAGCATTCAGTCGCAGGTCCGCGATATTCGATTCGAAGACTCCCTGGTGGATTACCTGCAGGATATCGTCGATCGAACTCGGCAAAGCAACGATCTACAGGTGGGCGTCAGCACCCGGGGAACACTTGCGTTCTACCGCGCTGCACAAGCCAACGCGCTGATCGGCGGTCGAGACTATGTGGTTCCAGACGACATCAAGGAATTGGCCATCAGCGTCCTTTCGCACCGCGTCATGCCAAGAGGCTTTGCTGCAGGCAGCGAACGGTTGGCCGTCGAATCGATGATCCAGCGATGCCTCGAGTCGGTTGTGGTACCGGTGTAACAAACCATGAGTTCCATGCGATCGCTCCTGAGTGTTCCCCTTACGAAACTTCGCGAGTTTGCGAATAGATGGCTTGGATCCTACCGAGTTTTTCGCTATTCGAACAACCCTGTCTACACGCGACTGACTCGCGAGGGTTGGCAGTTCTGCTTCATGATCGCCTTTATCCTGCTGGGTGCTGCCCTTCGAAACGCAAACCTGATGGTGATCTTGGCCGGATCCCTCATCGGTATGATGTGGGTTCAGTGGCGAGTATGCACAAGGACCCTTTCGACCCTTTCGGTCTCTCGGAGGCTGCCCCGAACGATCCAAGCCCGCCGAGCATTCGAGATCGAGTTGAATCTCAAGAACCCCAAGAGTTGGCTGGGGGCTTGGCTGGTCCTCGTGCAAGACCGATTGGTTTACGCCCCGCTTCAAAAGTCTATCCGCAGCGCGTCTCAATCGATCCAGTTGTTGTATCTATCGATTCCGCCCAAGACTGTCCGCTCGCAGCGCTACCAATGCATCGCTCAGCGACGCGGCCGTTATCAATGGCTCGGCTTGGAATTGACCACCCGATTCCCACTGGGGCTCATGAGAGCTTTTCTGCCGCAAAAGTCCTCGATGTATCTGATCGTTCAACCGGCGCTGGGCAAACTATCTCCCAATTGGAACGAGCTGTTTCGCAAAAGAGATTCGGGGAATCGCCAGCGACAAGTCCGTGCGATGAGCGATGAAGGAGACTTCTTCGGTCTCAGAGCCTACCGTTCAGGGGATTCAAAACGATGGATCCATTGGCGATCCTCCGCCCGTCGCGATGAACTGGTTGTCAAGCAGTTTCAGCAACCTGAGAACCAAGAACTGGTGATCTTGCTCGATTTGTACGAACCCAACGTCAGCGATGAAAACGCCAGGAAAGAGTACGAGGTCTATGAAGATACCGCCGTCGAGTTCGTCGCAACGCTCGTGCATCACATCACCTCGAGCAACATCGGATCGGTGACCGTCGCGATCAGCGATTCAACCCCGACAGTCGCCTCGCGAGTTTCTGCCAAATCCCAAGCCTACTATCTCCAAGAGCGGCTCGCTACCGCACACGGCCGGCCCGTATCGGTACTAGGGGAAACCTTGGCTCTGCTGGAACGCGAACATCGCACCGTGGACCATTTGCTGGTGATCAGCACTCGCTCTATGCCGGAGCATTTCGGAGATGCAAAGAAAGCCTCCCAGGCCACTCTGGGTACGGCCCATGCCTTCTGGAGGTCGATCCGATGGATCGACATTCGAGCAAGCGAGACGAGCCGTTACTTCACCCCAACACCCTGATTGGCTTTGGCCGAGGTCCCCCCGGCTCGAAGTTGGTCGATGCGAGATCGATACTGCTCAGAGAGTTCGATCTGCCCGATCTTTTGATAAGCTTCAGCGATCTTCTCAAGAGTTGGAATGGGACTCTGCGAGTTGCGAAGAGATATCTCGAACTGTGCGATCGCCTCTGTCCATCGCCGCTGTTTGATCAAGACAACCCCCAGGGTATCGCGATAAGCGCCCGAGCTGGGAAAAAGATCTACCGCGCATCGAGCATACAATTCGGCTTGCCGGTATTCCTCGGCTGAAGCCTCGGATGCCTCGGTCAGCAACCAAGCGAGATTGTTCAACGCAGGATGGCACTCAGGATACTTGCTGACGATCTGCCCCAATAGATCCAGTGTCGCTGCCCGATCGCCTTGCGAGAGCAGAAGATTGGACTTGGCGAATAATAGCTCCGAAACGTACATAGACCTTTTCAGCATGGTTTCGATCCTGTCTCCGATCTGCTCTCGAATCGCTTGAGCATTTTCATCAGCGCACAGTTGCGAAAGGGCTTCGTAGATAAGCCGATTCCCCGGGTTCCACTCCAGGGCTTCCTGCAGATGATTCCACTGCTGAACGATGGGGCCTCGGAGATTTCGCTGCTTTTGGAACTTCATCAGGTAAGTATCGCCGATGCCTTCGGCAAAGCGTGGGTCGCTGGAGAGCTTCGCTCCAGTCTTCATGATTTCGATAGCCGAGTCGAATTCGCCCAACCGCCCGAGCGCTGTTGCGTAGCGGATGCGAGCCTCGGCATCGGCTGGGTTGCGACTCAATAGCTTCTCATAGGCTTGTGCGGCTCGTCCAAGTGCACTGCGGGCCGAGTTTACATCGCGCTTTGCAAGCAGCACTTCGGCCAGGGCAAACCAATACTCAGGCGAGTCTTCAGCCAATTTAGCAAGCTCGCTGGCTGCAAGATCTGTTTGGCCTGTGGCCAGGTAGTAATCACTTCGCAAACGCGAGATCAGTGGGTCTTCAATACCGTTTGAGTGCTGCAGGTGCCAGCCAAGGGACCTTAAGTCTTGGGGATCGATCGGCCTGCGGTTCAAGCATGGGGAAAGTGCAAGGGCTCGGGCACGATGGGCTCTTGCGAATCCTGGGGCGTCCTGGGGAGCCAACTCTTCGACGAGGCTGTCGGCTCGCGCCGCGGATCTCTGGGAATCCAACTCCGATAACCGCCTTGCTAATTCAAAACGATCCTCAGCGCCAAAGACCGATCGGTCAGACTGGATTCTCTCTCCTAGTCGCTCTATCTGCGCTCGGTTAGACAATTCGGTAATCTGATCTAAACGCTGTCGGTAACGCTTTTGGATTCCCGAGGAGCTCGCACCGGCGACTACCCCTAGGCTTAAGATCCCGATCGCAAGGATCAGGGCTGGCATGGCTCGAAGAATGTATTTGCGGCGCTTTGCGAGCCATGGAGAACGAGGCGCATCGGGATGCTCGCGGAGCCAACGCTCGTAGATGAATACAAACGGCTCAGCGCATTGCTGAGCTAGCCTGAAAACCAAACTCTTTATCCAATCAAGAAAAATCACGGTAAGGAAAATCTCTGCAAGACTCTCGATCCGAAACGGATCTCTACAAACTGGCGATCACAAAAAAGAAAATTCATCAGGAGTGCCGGATAACGAGTTCCAGAACGGTTCCGATTATAGTTCGCTAAAGCTACAATCTCCAAAGGAATTATCCGGTGCTTTTGTTGCGCCAAGGATAGTGATTGGCTTCTTCAAAACGTATAAACTACAACCCCCTGAACTGTAACCTTTGAAACGGGATTTTTTCATGGCCAGAGACACACTGTTTTTGTTGAAAGAGGATTTTCCAGACGGTCCGGGTGCACCATACTATTGCCCCGACTGTGCCCAAATCACCGGAGTTCTGGCCTATTTTCCCAAGCTGCGTTACCAAGTCGACATTCGATACGTCGACTTTGCAAAGCCTCGCAAGGAGATCGTTGCAATTCTTTCCGAGCAACACCAAGGCTGCCCAGTGCTGATCCTAGACCAGCCACCTGCCATGGATGCTTTGGCCTACATCACCGGCCAAGCCAACGGAAAGAGTTTTATCTCCGGAGCCAAAGCGATCGGAAATTATTGGGCGTACAAGTACGGCGTTTCGCGACCTCACTAATTCGCTATTCGCCAAAGCAAGCGACGGTCCCCTTGTCGGTCACTACGAGAATTCTCCCCTCGCCGATCGCGCAGGACGCAAGCAATTGGCCGGAGAGTTGGTAGCTCCAAGCTTCTGTGCCGTCGGCGATGTTGAACGCATAGAAGTTCCCGTCCAGGCCCCCGACCCACACCCGACCGTCGCAGATTACCGGTGAAGCATCGCAACGCTTTCGCACAAGAGCTTCCCAAGCCATCTTTCCGTCGCTGATGTCAATC
>CAILTZ010000226.1 GCA_903837255.1 uncultured Pirellula sp.
ACCTGCATGTCCGCGCCAAACACACCCGTTCGCGTTTCCACTCCCAAATCCCGTAGCGCCGCGACAAATCGGTCGAACAGCCGTTTGCCGTCCTCAAATCCTGCACTCTGCGAAAAACTCGGGCGTCGACTCTTCCGCTCGTCCCCGTAAACCGTAAAATTGGATATTGCCAGCACCGACGCCCCAGGAACCTCAGTCAAAGCCAAGTTGATCCGCCCATCGGCATCGTTAAACAACCGCACCCCTCGCACTCGATCCGCAAGTTTCACCGCTTCCTGATCCGTGTCTCCTTTGGCAATTCCGACTAGCAGCAGATAGCCCGTCCCGCACTCACCCACGATCTCCCCGTCAACCGAGACCGATGCCGAACTCACCCTCTGAACAATCGCTCTCATCCCTACCGCGTACTCCGACCAAACATACGCAGAATCGAAATGACGTCGCTAAACTGGCTGATCTTGGTCATCACGTGACTCAGATGGACGGTGTCGGTGACGTCAATCGTTGCCTCAATCTCAGCCGTTTGATTCGGCAACGTCTTTACCTTGGCCGACGAAACATTCGTCTTGGACTCTCCAAAAATCGTCGAAACGTCCATCAACAACCCGGGGCGATTCACGGCCAAAACTTTCAGCGGCACCGAAAACACTTCGGTCCCCTTCTCCCAAACATCGTAGGCAATCAATCGCTCCGGCTCGCTCGACACAAAGGCCATCGCATTCGGGCATACCTTCCGGTGAATCATGATGCCCCGTCCTCGCGTTACGTAACCCACCACTTCATCTCCCGGAATCGGATGGCAACACCGCGCTCGATTGACCATCACATCCTTCGAAACGAGCGCAACTTTGCCCTCCTTCGTCTTGGTGACTTCAATGCGATCCGCCGAAGGAACGTCCGCCACCGTTCCCCGAAGCTTGGCCACCACGTTCTGCACCGACAGTAACCCGGACCCCACCCGGGCCAAGATGTCGGTCGGAGATTCGACGCTATCAAAATGCTCGACAATCGCCTTGAGTTTTTCGTCTCCCAAGTACAGTCGCGGATCCAATCCCAGGCCCCGAAACTCCTTGTCCAGCGCCTCCCGTCCGCGCTGAGCATCCGCATTCTTACTGAGTCGCCGGAAATAAGCCTTGAGCTTGCTCTTGGTGTGCGCACTCTGCACAAACTCCAGCCAATCCAAGCTGGGTGCGGCATTACTCCGCGTGATCAACTCCACGACATCCCCGTTCTTCAACTGAGTGCTGAGCGGAGACATCGTCCCATTGATGCGGGCCCCCACCAAGGTTAGCCCCAGTTGGCTATGGACCCGAAACGCAAAATCAACCGGCGTAGACCGCTTAGGCAAATCCTTAACGTCGCCTTTGGGCGTGAACACGAAAACCTGTTCCGAAAATAGATCAGTCGAAAGCGTCCGCAAAAAGTCGCTCGATGTCCGCGAATTCGATGACCAATCAAACAACTGCTCGCGCAACTGCGCCAACCGCTTGGTCTCATCGTTGGCCGCCTTTCCTTCCTTATAAGTCCAGTGGGCCGCCACTCCAAACTCCGCAATTTGGTGCATCTGCAGCGTCCGAATCTGCACCTCGAGTGGCTGCTGAT
>CAILTZ010000227.1 GCA_903837255.1 uncultured Pirellula sp.
GCAAGGACATTGCACTGCGAGATCAGACTCGAGGCCAAAGGCCAGTTTCGATCGCTCTGGGGCAAGCTGGAAACCTGGCGGCGGCCGAACAGAGGATCGGACTTGCGGGTGTTGGCTTGATCTTGCGGATCCATGGTCGTGGTGGCCGAGACAGCAATGCTCGGGACGGCCAAGTTAGGTTTCGAAGCGGCGTTGGCCGCAAGCAGAGCCGAGGGACGACTGGACTCGAATGGGTTGGTCAGCTCGCGAACCACAGGAGCGGAGATCTTCGCTGCACTGGTTGGCTCGAGCATCGCAATCGAGGTCGGTGCCGGCGTGCGAAAGGTGCCCAGATCCGATCGGACAATCAGGTCTTGCTCTTTATAGCTTTCCAGGACGATCGGTTCGGAGACGATTTTCGGTTTGCTCGCCGGTGACTCGACCGCCTGGACAATCGAAGTTCTTGGCGGAAACTTGACCACTCTGCGACCTGTAACCACCAAATGCTGTCCAAAAAGAACTAGGAACAGCATGACGATGGCCGCCAAGAGTGCATAGACCCAACCACCGACACCCTTTTTAGACCGCATCGTCATCCGTGAATCCCCTAGGACGAATCCTATTAGTGTTCTGGCTGCAACACCACCACTGCTGGCGTCGCGGAGCGTCTGAAATCGTCCTTCGTCTTCTGTTGTCGACCTTTGAACCCCCGGCGATGAAAGCACTCTGGAACGAATTCGCCCAGTATTCCCAAACACTCTACCCCCCTGTAACGCCTGGATAAAATGGGAGGACTCTTCGATTTGCTAGCATGCATCCGTTTTCTTTTTGGATATCATGGGAGCCGCTGGCAACTTGACCGCGTCGGAACAGTGCAGCCATCCTTAGCGACCATCCTTAACGATCAGTCCTGTTTAACTATTCAAGCCACTAATAATGAAGCTTCTACATTTTGGGTTGCTCGAACGCCTGCATCCGGCGGCGATTCTCGGGCTCATTGCGGTTTCTATTGCAATTCCTGCCTTGCAGACAACTTATGGACAGACAGCGGTGCTGAGCGAAAGCACCGAGACGAAAGGGCCCCGAGCCGTGCAGATCGAGGACATGTTCAAGTACACGCGGTATGCCGAGCCTCAGCTCAGCCCGGATGGCAAGTCGGTGGTGTATCAAGCGACGAGGTTTAGCGATCCGGCCAAGAACGCCAAGTCGACGAATTTGTACCGAGTCAGTTTGGAGGATGGTTCTACGCACCAGGTCACGGCGTCTGCCAAGTCCGACACGCACGCGAGATTTTCCCCCGACTCAAAACGCTTGCTATTTGAATCGACCCGCGATGGCTCGTCTCAGCTCTATATCCTGGACTCTTCGATGTTAGGAGAAGCTCGCCAGGTGACGAGGATATCGACCGGTGCCTCGACGGGCATTTGGTCCCCGGATGGCAAACGAATTGCATTTGTATCGACGATTCGACCCGAGTTTAGCGCGTTGCCGTTTGCCGAATCGGATTCCAAGAACAAGCAGGCAGACGATCATGCTGCATCGAGTCCGGTGAAGGCCAAGATCTTCACCCGTCTTTTTTACCGCCATTGGGATTCCTATGTCGAGGACAAGCGTCAGCATTTGTTTGTGATCAATGCCGATGGGAGCGATTGCCGCGATGTGACGCCTGGAGATCGAGATGCATATCCCACGAGCATGACGTTTAGTGCTGGGGATGATTTTTGTTTTTCGCCGGATGGTCGATACCTAATCATCACCGCAGTGCCTATCCATGGCGAGAGTTGGACGACCAACTATGACATCTGCCGCATCGACATCAGTAATCCGACGAGCAGTTGGGAGACGCTGACTAAGGGGAACGCGGCAGCCGACTGCAATCCCAAGTTCAGCCCCAGCGGCAAGCGGATGGCTTACAAGGCTCAAGTGCGTGCGGGCTACGAAGCAGACAAATGGAATTTGATGGTGGTCGAATGCAAGCCCGATGGAAGCTGGACGGCTGAGCCCAAGCTATGGACGGCAGACATCGACCGTTCGGTGGGTGAATACAGTTGGCTGAGCGACGAGAGCATCGCGTTTGTGGCCGAGCAGAGCGGTGCAACGGCCTTGTTTACTGCCGATGGCAAGGACCAGCCCAAGCAGGTGGCGTTGCGGTTTGGAGATGAGCTTGGTGGTCCTATGCGTGCAGGCCAGATCACTGCGATGCATACAGCCGCCGATCGAGTGGTCTTTTCACGAGCCACGATCAATGGACCTGCGGAGCTGTATGTAGGAAACAAATCCGAGTTGGCTACGAATTCTCTCCGCAAGATCACGCAGGGGAACGATGCACTGGCTGCGGATTTGGTAAGAACTGCTCCGGAGTCGGTATCGGTGGATGTCGAGGGTGAGCAGTCGATGCAGATGTGGATCCTCAAGCCTCCTGGTTTTGATGCGTCGAAGAAGTGGCCCGTGGCTTATCTGATTCACGGCGGCCCGCAGGGGGCTTGGGAAGATGGTTGGAGTTTCCGATGGAATCCACAGCTCTGGGCAGCCCAAGGCTACGTTGTAGTGCTTCCCAATCCGCGAGGTTCGACGGGCTTTGGTCAGAAGTTCTGCGATGAGATCAGCGGTGACTGGGGTGGCAAGTGCTACCGCGACTTGGTAGCGGGCTTGGCAGCCGTCAAGAAGTTGCCCTACGTAGATCCCCAGCGCATCGGTTCGGCGGGTGCGAGTTTTGGTGGGTACATGCAGGACTGGTTTGCCGTCAACGAGATCGCCAAGGACTTGCGCTGTTTGATCAGTCACTGCAGCGTGTACAACTTTGAGAGCATGTGGGGGACGACCGACGAGCTATGGTTTGACGAGTTCGAGCATGGCGGATTGCCTTGGGAGATCCCTGGCAAGTATCGGGAGTTCAGCCCCCACACTCTGGCAGGGAGCTTGGGCAAGTACAAAACGCCCATGCTAGTGATCCACAACGACTTGGACTTTCGCTGTCCGATTGGACAGGGGCATGAGCTTTTCCAGGCTTTGCAGCGACAGGGGGTACCGAGCCGCTTTGTGAATTTCCCTGACGAGGGGCATTGGGTATCGAAGTCTGCCAACAGTATCGCTTGGCATAACGAAGTGTTCGCTTGGTTGAAAAAGTATTGTCCACCGGGTGGGCTCTAACATGGGTGCAGGGCTCGACAGGATGGAAAGCAAAGCCGGACTGGGATTGCATTGGAAGATACTCATCGGGATGGCGATCGGTGCTCTTGCAGGCATCGGTTGCAACCTTACCGTGCGTAGTCAGGGTCCTGAAGCGATATTGAATCTGAAGTGGTTTGCCGACACCTTCACGTTCCCCATCGGAAACATCTTTTTGCGATTGATTTTCATGGTGGTCGTGCCGCTGGTGTTCTGTGCGCTGACGCTCGGTGTGGCCGAGATCGGCGACGTCAGAAAGCTCGGACGCCTGGGCATGCGAACGTTGGTTATGACGTTGATATTTTCGACCGCGTCGGTGCTCATCGGATTGGCGCTTGCCAACCTGCTCAGGCCGGGCAATTTGATCTCCGAGCAAAGCCGCGAGGCGCTCAAGCAGCAATACGCGGAGGATGCCAGCAAGAGCATCAAGTCGGCTGGCAAAGCCAAATCGGTGACCGACACGATTTTGGACATCATCCCCAAGAATCCATTGCAGGAAGCAGTCGGGGCTTTGGATGGCTCATCGCCCGGCAGTGGGATGCTCGGAGTGATGTTTTTTTCCCTATGCTTTGGGGTCGCCTTGACCATGATTCCTGCCGAGCGATCCGCACCGGTGCTGGATGTGCTTCGCGGAGTTTATGAAACGGTGATGGTGATCATATCGGCGGCCATGAAGTTCGCACCGATCGGGGTCGCCGCGCTAGTGTTTTCGATCTCTGCGGTCCTTGGACTGGAGTTCTTTGTCGCGCTCTCGGGCTATGTGGTCGCGGTCGTAGCAGGGCTCGGCATCCACATGTTCGTGGTCTATTCGCTTGCCGTGTGGTTCATTGCAGGCCGCTCGCCAGTA
>CAILTZ010000228.1 GCA_903837255.1 uncultured Pirellula sp.
GGCGGCGCGGCGCGGTCGCCGGGGGGGTTGCGCAAGCGGGTGGGTTTAGCGAGAGCATTGATATTGCAGCCGGAATTGTTGCTTTACGACGAGCCGACCACAGGGTTAGATCCAATCATGAGCGACGTGATCAACGAGCTGATTTTGCGCACTCAACGCCGCTATTCGGTTACCAGTATTGTAGTGACCCACGACATGCACTCGGCTTGCAAGATCGCAGATCGAGTGATCATGCTTTATCCTTACAGCCGTTTGCTGCCTGGGGAATCCCAAGTTTTGTACGATGGGCCGCCGGAAGAGTTGGAGCAGTCCAAGGACCGTCGGGTTCGTCAATTCGTTCGCGGTGAAGCCGGGGAGCGTTTGATGGAGTTGCTCTCTGGCAGCACCAGCACTTCGCATGTGGATGAAACTCCACACTTGCACGACACGATCGCCAGAAGGGAGGCCCAGTAGAAATCATGGACGACAACGGATACCGCTTTGGCGTCGGAGTACTTGTGCTGGCCTCAGCGATCATCGGCGTATTGCTCATCGCGTTTTTTGGCGCGGTTCCCAAGTTTTGGGTAAATCGATACCCTATCACAGTGAACTTCCCTAGCGCCCCGAACGTCGGGGTCGACACACCGGTTCGAAAGAATGGGGTACTGATCGGTCGGGTGGCCAAGGTCGAGTTGCGTAAGCAGCGCGGCGGTGGAGTGGATCTGCTTTTGGAGATCGATCCAAGCTACGAGTTGCTCGTCGGCGAGGTGCCGCGAATCAAGACCGGATCGCTTATCAGTGGCGATTCGATCATTGAATTTGTCGAGCCGGACTCCAAGGAGCTACTGGCTCGATTCGATGGCTTTTCCGGTTCGCCTCGGGACGGCGTTTTGGATGAACGTGAACTGCAAGCTTCGCAGCAGGTCATTGGGAAACAGGACTTCATTGCCAAAGGCGAGGTCGTCCCCGACCCATTAGAAGCTTTTGGCGATATGGCTGGCTTAGCGAACTCCCTGCAACGCGTTTCTGAAAAGCTTGAAAACATCCTGTCGGTCGCCCAGGACACGTTCGGAGGCGACAACACCCCGATACGGGATGTCACAAGCCGCATGCAATCGACGCTCGATAATATCAATGTCACTGTCGGTACGATCAATCGTATCGGTACACAGATCGAACGAGCCAACATTCCGGACTTGGTTGCCGAAGCGCTCAATACACTGCCAGGGTTGATCAAAAAAGCCGAAGGCACACTCACGCAACTCCAGAGCACCCTCAAGGGATTCGAGGAGTTCAGCGATAGTCTTGAGAGCATCGGCGGGGAGTTCACGGGGATCGGAGATACCGTCCGATCGGCGTTGACCAATGCCGACCAAGCCATCGGCAATTTGGCCGAAATCACCGAACCGATCAGCCAGCGAAGCGACCAGATCGCCTCCAATCTCGCGAATGCTTTGTCGAACATCGAAGGCCTGGCAGCCGACCTGAAGGTCTTCGCTAGGCGGCTCAATAGCTCCCAAGGAACCTTGGCTCGTCTGATCGATGATCCGAGCATGTACGGCAAGCTCAACGATACGCTCGACAACATCCGATTGGTGTCTGGGAATGTCGAGCTCATCACTCGCAGGTTGCAACCGGTGATCGAGGATGTGCGTGTGACTGCCGACAAGTTGGCCCGGGACCCGGCGCAGATGGGCGTTCGAGGTATCCTAAGCCCCCGTCCAAATGGCTTGGGAGTCAAATAGAGTCTGCCCGGAACACTTGAAGGGCCTGTGAGGATTGTAGGAACAGATGCGATCGGAAAATTCTGGGAAATTCGCTAGCAATCTCTCAGAGGTTGTGAAAAAAAGTGACAGTTCTCAAGTATGCTTGAAATCCGATAATTTCACGATCGATTTTACATCTCCTGCGGATGTACCACCATGAAACTACATTGCCTAGGGACCGCGGGTTATCACCCAAGCGAGGCTAGGCATACAGCATGCTTTTTTCTGCCCGATCAGGGGATCGCTTTTGATGCCGGGACTTCCGTATTTCGGCTCCAACCGTTGATACAGACCAAGTCGATATCGATCCTGTTGTCGCACACCCATTTGGACCATGTCATGGGATTGACCTTTTTTTGGGATCTCTTGAATGGGAGCACTCCTTTGGAGCGGATCCACATCTACGCCAAACAAGACAAGATCGATGCGATTCGAGACCATCTTTTCCATCCCTCGCTATTTCCGGTGATCCCCCCTTTTGAATGGCATTCCTTGGAATCGCTCGGACCGAGTTTTCGGCTTGGCGAAACCAAGTGCACTTGGTTCGAACTTGAGCATCCGGGTGGAGCCGTCGGATACCGGTTGGATTTCCCTAAGGTTTCCCTAGCCTACGTAACTGACACAACTTGTGAGGCCGATTCAACTTATTGGAGCTATCTCCAAGGTGTCGATTGGTTGGTGCACGAATGCAATTTCACCGACCAGGAAAAAAAGATGGCTCGTCACACCGGCCACAGCTGGCCTACGGAGGTACTGGCTCAAGCCGTCAACCACGGCGTGAAACGCTTGGTTTTAGCACATTTTAACCCCATGGTCAGCGGCCAGGACCCGGTTGGCTTGAAGCCATTAGTTGACAACCCAGCGATCCGGCGTCCCAGCTTTATCGAGCTCGCCCGAGACAAAAGCTCCTACGATCTTCTCTGAGCCTTTGAAGAACCGAGGGTTGCCATCTATAATCGCGATGCCCTTAGCGATGCGTTACGCTCAAGCACTGCAACCTCAAGCACTGCAAATTCGTAGAGACAGCAAGACATGGATTCATACGGTTCGTTCAGCGACGATTTTTACTCGAATGTGACGTTGCAGACCGAGATGGATTTGCCTACTGGAAGAGATGCGGTCTTGCATTTCTTCGAGCAACTTCAGAGGCGTTTCCCCAAGCTTACGCACTTCTATCAGCGAGAGCGCGGCGAATTCATCCTCGAGGAGGAAAAAGAGCTGGGATCTTATCGATGGGTTGCAGCCGAACTTCGTCGCGTAGTGCATGTTCTCGAGGCCGGCGATCGTGCCGTAGCAGGCGTTGTCCATCACGAGAAAGATGACCGGCAGGCCCTGCTCCATTGCGGTGGCAACCACCGAAGGATTGGCGCCAAAGCCGCCATCGCCGATCAGCGCGACCACCGCGCGATGCGGCTGCGCCATCTTCACGCCCAACGCGGCGGCCGGACCGAAGCCCATCGTGGCCAGACCGCTCGGCGTAATGAACGTGCCCGGCACGGGGAACGAGAACTGCTGGCCGACACCGTTCTTGTTCCAACCCACGTCGGTGACGATGAAGCCGTCATCGGGCACGTGCTTGCGAAGCTCCGCGAGAATGCGCTCGGGGCGCATCGGGAACTGGTCAGACGTCCACTTGTCGGCCCAGTTCGCCGCGAACGCCTTCCGACCGCGCGCCACATCGGCGCGCATCGTCCCGCGATCGTGAGGCGTGACGGTCGTGGCGGCCGCAACCAGCGCGGTGAGTGCGAGCTTCGCGTCGGCGACCACGCCGAGTTCGGTCGGGTAGTTGCGTCCGATTTCCGCAGGGTCGATGTCGATGTGGATCAGGCGCGTGGGCGGAATCTCGA
>CAILTZ010000229.1 GCA_903837255.1 uncultured Pirellula sp.
GCATCGCCACTGCGCAAAATTATTCCTGAATCACTAAGCTTTCGGCTTGGAATCCCCACAATGGAACTTCTAGGATACACGGACAGAAGATGGGTAAGACCCGATGAATAGTGCGCTGACTATCCTTGTGGTAGAAGACCAAAATCGGGAGCGAGTAGCGCTTTCTCGCATGCTTAAATCCGAGGGCTACCGCACCATCGCTGCCAGCAATCGCCCCGAGGCCGTTCGCGCATTCAAAGATCCTGTCGATCTTGTCGTTTGTGACCTGCGGCTAGGAAATGACAATGGCCTAGAGGTGCTTAAGGACTGGCGGGATAACAAGCCATCGGTGCCGGTTCTCATGGTCACCGCGTATGGCGATATTCACTCGGCCGTCGAAGCCATGAAACTCGGGGCTTCGGATTACCTAACAAAGCCGCTCAAACCCGACGAGCTTTTGGTGCTACTCAATCGCTATCTGCCAATGAGAGCACGAGAAAAAAAACAGAATGCGATCAACATCGGTGGCATCGGACGAATGATCGGGCAGTCGGACAGGATGCGAGAAGTTTTCGATCAAATCCATAGAGTTGCGACCTCGGATTCCACCGTGCTGATCGTTGGGGAGTCTGGGACTGGCAAGGAACTCGTCGCCTCGGCGATTCACGAAAACAGCCGCCGCCGCAATGCACCGTTTATTGCAGTCAATGTCACAGCGCTGCCCGACGCTTTGATTGAATCGGAATTGTTCGGCTACGTTCGAGGTGCATTCACCGGTGCCGTCGAGTCCAGAGAGGGAAGATTCAGGGCCGCAAACAGTGGTACCCTTTTTATGGATGAAGTCGGAGATCTACCCCTGACGCTTCAGCCAAAACTGCTGCGAGTCCTGGAGACTTATTCCTTTGCCCCTGTTGGTTCGAACCTCGAATCGCAAGTCGATATTCGACTCATCGCGGCTACAAGCCGCGTCCTGCCAGAAATGGTCCGAGACGGACAATTCCGAATCGACCTCTACCACCGCTTGAACGTCTTAACGATCGAACTCCCCCCGTTGCGAGATCGACCCTCGGATATCCCCATCCTCGTCGAACATTTTCTTGTCGACTGCGCCAAACGGCATCTGCGAGAAGTCCCAGGGGTAGCGCCTGAATTGCTCAACTACCTGCAACAATACGAGTGGCCTGGGAATGTTCGCCAACTGAGGAATGTCATCGAAAATATGCTCGTTATGGGCGACGAGAAAGTTCTTACCCTCAGGAACCTGCCGAAGTATCTAAGCGGCAACCCGCTGAGCGAACAGCACCCTTCGGGCAAGGGCGGCTTCAATCTGGAAAACTTAGAAAAGGAAGCGATCCTCTCGGCCCTGAAGAAATCCTTCGGCAATAGAACCCATGCTGCCCACACTCTGGGGATTAGCGTCCGGACTCTGCAGCGCAAGCTAAAGCTATGGGGAATGGAATAAAAAAACTCCAGGCCCGCACCTAATTTCGATTCTCGCCATCAAAACCGGTTGGAAGGTTTTTGATGCCCGGAGCAAGGACCGACGCGTGCTAGACCTGGAGTCATAAACCCCCCCCCATATGCAAACAGCGTGCCAAGAAGCACAAAATGCTAGTGACGAAGTTTCTTGGCTAGTTTTGAGTGGATTTTTTGATTTCGTCATCGTCAACTCCCAAGCCTAGTGCGACAAGATGTCGCTTGGTGTGTCAACATGTCGTAGTTGGTCGCAAGCTTTGCCGGTCGGAAGGGGGGGCTGGTATCACTGTCAAAGAAGTCGGAATCGCGGTTCGACCTTTTTTGATGCGAGTGATATAGTTTGCGTTTAGAGAACCTAGTTGCCTCAGGTCGTGGCTAACCCACCAACTCAAACGGAACACCTACCCGGAGAACTGTATGACGATTTCCCTGCCCACAGAACGAAAAACTCCCGTCATGACGGGAGCCGACATCGTCGTAAAATCGTTGGTGGATCACGGTGTGGAAATCGTTTTTGCCTACCCAGGCGGATGCTCCATGCCGATGCATCAGTCGCTGACGAAGTACGAAGGACGCTTGCGGACTATCTTGCCCAGGCACGAACAAGGGGGCGCGTTTGCTGCCCAGGGGATTGCAAGATCAACCGGCAAGGTTGGGGTTGTCATGGCCACCAGCGGCCCCGGAGCAACCAACTTGGTCACCGCGATCGCCGATGCCAAATTGGACAGTATTCCTCTGATTGCGATTACGGGCCAAGTCCCTACGGGGGTGATCGGTACCGATGCGTTCCAAGAAACCCCGATCGTCGAAATCTGTCGAGGGATCACCAAGCACCATTATTTGGTAACCAAAGTCGATGACGTTGCCAGGGTGATGAAAGAGGCGTTTTACATCGCTACGACTGGACGGCCCGGTCCGGTGCTTATCGACATGCCCAAAGATGTCCAGTTGGATTCCTGCGAAGTCGATTGGGACGTCCCGATGAACCTTCCGGGCTATTCACCAACGAAGCATCCGAATGCGGCGCCTGAGCAGATACGACAAATTGCTGCTGCGGTCCAGCATAGCAAACGCCCGGTGATCTACTGTGGTGGCGGAATTGTTACTGGTGAGGCTTCTGAGGAGCTTCGCGAGTTTGCAGAGAAAACGGGTATTCCCGTCACGATGACGGTCATGGGACTGGGGGTTTATCCCGCAGATGGGCCGCTGTGCATGGACATGCTAGGGATGCACGGGTCGGCCTACGCGAACTTCGCGGTTCGGGATTGCGACTTGCTCTTGGCCTTGGGAGTCCGTTTCGACGACCGTGTTACGGGACATTTGGCCTCGTTTGCGAAGAATGCCAAGATCGTTCACGTCGATGTGGATGCTTCGGAGCTCAACAAAAACAAGATCGCACACATCGCTGTTCGGAGCGATGTACGCTATGCACTTGGCGAGCTAAACAAAATCGTCGAGCCCCCAGAGAACATTCAAACGTGGGTCGATCACTGCAAAGAGCTCAGGGCCAAGTATCCTTTTCAATACGATCAGGGGTTCGACGGGATTTTGCAGCAGCATGCCATCCAAGCTTTATCCGACCTGACGGCAAACCGTCCTACTTTTGTCACCGTAGGGGTTGGCCAGCATCAAATGTGGGCCGCTCAGTTTTTCAAGTTTCGCAAGCCTCGAACTTGGCTCAGCAGCAGCGGTCTTGGGACGATGGGTTTTGGGCTTCCGGCGGCCATGGGTGTACAAGCCGCCCACAAGGATGCATTGGTGATCGACATCGATGGCGACGGCTCGTTCCAGATGAACATCCAAGAGCTTGCAACCCTCCACTGCGAGAAGTTGCCGGTCAAGGTCCTTTTGCTCAACAACCAGCACCTAGGGATGGTCGTTCAATGGGAGGATCGCTTCATGGGCTCGAATCGCGCTCATACTTACCTCGGTCCGATTGACCACGAAGAAGCCCGCGGACCCGGATCGACCATTGCCCACACCTACGCAGAAAATCGCTACCCTGACTTTGTGGGTATCGCTAAAGGATTCGGTTGCGGAGCTGCGACGGTCCGTAAGAAGGCCGACCTCGAATCGGCCTTGATCGAAATGATCTCGTACCCAGGACCTTACGTTCTGGACGTTCAGGTCCCTTATCAAGAACACGTCTTGCCGATGATTCCCTCGGGGCGGACCGTCGACGAGATGATCCTTCGATAACTCCCCGAATAATTTCCCTACAGTCGCTCGCCTTAGGTTTCACCATGCTAGACCTCTACGACAAAATCCAGGAAGCCTGCGCGGTGATCCGCAGGGCATGGAATCGAACGCCTCATGCAGGAATCATTCTCGGCACCGGGCTGGGATCTTTGGTTAAGAAGATCGATGTGCAAGCTGAGTTTGACTATTCCGAGATCCCGCATTTTCTCAAGTCGACCGCGACGAGCCATCGGGGCCGGTTGATTTGCGGAGAATTGGGGGGAGTGCCCGTGGTTGCCATGGAAGGACGCTTCCATATGTACGAGGGCTACCCGCTGGATCGAATCACCTTGCCCGTTCGAGTGATGAAATTTCTAGGGGCTGAGCTATTGATGGTTTCCAACGCCTGCGGGGGCATGAATCCCAACTTCCAAGCCGGAGACATCATGCTCATCGAAGACCACATCAACCTCATGGGTGGCAACCCGTTGATCGGCATCAACGACGATCGTCTCGGTCCTCGGTTTCCCGACATGAGTCAGCCCTACGATCGTCGGTTGATCCACGAATCCTTGCGCATCGCGAGGAAAGCCGACATCGTGGCCCATCAAGGTGTCTTTGTTGCAGTGGCTGGACCCAATCTCGAAACGCGCGCCGAATATCGGTTTCTCAGGCAAATAGGGGCCGACGTCGTCGGCATGTCGACGGTTCCTGAAGTCATCGTCGCGGTCCATAGTTCGATGCGTACAGTCGGCTTCTCGGTGATCACCGACATGTGTTTACCTGATGCCCTAGAGGTCGCCGACGTTCAGAAGATCATCGCAATTGCCAATGATGCCGAACCTCGACTGACAACACTCCTGACTGGGGTCCTCGAACACGACGCAGCTTGTAATCCAAAACGCTGAGAAAACTCTTGACGCGCCCTCTAGGGAGTCCACACCATTTCTCTACGTAGGTCCGCTAGCTGGGTAATCCAACACTATCCTTCGTGCAAACCGCGCATCGGGATTGTGCTTGGCAGTGGCCTAGGCCAATTGGCCGACGCAATCGAATCCCCAACATTGATTCCTTATGCAGGCATTCCCGAGTTCCCACAGCCGGGTGTCTCCGGCCATTCGGGCGATCTAGTGCTCGGACACCTAGGGGGAACTCAGGTCGCGGCCCTGAAGGGGCGCTGTCACTTATACGAAGGCTGGTCGCTCGAGGAATCACTAATCCCTGTACGCACACTGCTTGAGCTGGGAATCGAACTGCTGATCCTCTCGAACGCCTCCGGCGGGATCAATCCTCGCTTTCACAGTGGGCTAGTCGTTGCGATCGATTCGCATATCGATTGGTTGTTCCAGACTCGAAAATCTCCGAACCCAGATCCCTCGACGGGGTCTATCCTCATGCGATCCCACCGAACTTACGACTCGATGTGGTTGGCAAGGGCCCAGGAAACAGCGCTAGAAATGGGGTTTTGCTTGCCCACCGGGACTTATCTAGCCACCCTCGGTCCAAATTACGAGACCCGGGCCGAATACAGGGCTTTCGGGCGGATGGGAGCCGACATGGTTGGCATGAGCACGGTGCCCGAAGCACTCCTCGCTATGCAGCATGGTGTTCGAGTCCTGGCCTTCTCGGTTGTAACCAATGTCGCCAATGCGGATGTCCCTAGCCAGACCCACCACGCAGAGGTCTTGGAATGGTCGGCCAACGCACGGGCTAGACTCCAACCTCTGGTCACAAAGATCGCATCGAAGTATTTTAGATAGGTAAACTGCAAGTTTAGAACGATCATCCATGGATCAAAGACAACCAAACAACGCAGAGTATTCCGTCGCCGATGGAATCGGATCGATCGATAACGCTCCGACCCTCGCGATGCACCATGACGGCTTGACCATAGATGGCTATTCTCGCGCTGCGGTCCAAACTTACTGGCGCATTGCGGAGTTGAAAATAGGATTTGACCTAGGGGCTCAACCCTGGGATTTTATGTCCCTACCTAGAACGTTTATCAGCCATTCACACCTGGACCACATCGCCGCTATCCCGGCTTATGTTGCTCGGCGACGGATGATGAAAATGGAACGCCCAACTTTGTATCTACCCGATTACGCCTTGGCGACCGTGGATCAGATGCTGAAGGTTTTCACTCGACTAGACCGCGGTCGCATGCCTTGCGACCTTGTGCCAGTCCGAGAAAACCAGGAAATCGATTTGACCAGGGAATTGGTAGTAACCACTCACGCGATGAAACATTCGATCCCAGCCCTAGGCTACATCGTGTGGGAAAAACGTCGTAAGCTCAAACCGGAATTCGCAAACTGGACTGGCGATCAGATCAGGGATGCGAGACTCTCAGGGATCGATGTCACCGCAGAAACGCGCATTCCGCTTGTCGCCTACACGGGAGACACTGCTCCGGCAGGGCTCGACCGAAATCCAGACATGTTCCGCGCTAAAATTCTCATCACCGAAATGACCTTCCTCTCACCGGATCACCGCAAAGACAAGATCCACAAAGATGGTCATATGCATCTGGATGATTTTGTGGAACGCAAAGATCTCTTTCTCAATGAGCAAATCGTCTGCGGTCACTTCAGCGTTCGCTACAACAAATCCCAAATCCAACGCTGGGTGGATAAAGCTCTACCAGGACGCTTGCAAGGCAGACTCAAACTCTGGGTCTAATTCAAACCGCCGAGACGCTCGCAGGCAAAAGTTTCCAGACAATCGCCAGGAATACTATTCCCAGGACAAATCCACCTGCCATTGCAGCGCCCAAGGCCACCGAACTCTTGGTCTGCATGTCAAATTTCACCTTCATCCCCGGCGAAAGATGGATGCGTATCAGCCAAGAAAGCCACAGGCAAAGGCCAATCGCGATCAGTGCATGCATGGTTGTCACAAATGCCGATTGGCTGTAAGCCACTGCAATCGATGCGTCTGCAATCGACTGAGTGATTCCCCAACACAACCCCACCAAACCTATCCACCACCCCCAAGGCTCTTTGACCAACAAACCAAAGGCTGTTAATAGGTTGAAAGCAGCGCAAAGAACGCATATCAACGCTCCTAGGGTTCCCGAACGAATCTCGACGGGCATGAGGGCTACCGCCGTTTCACTTACTTTAAAAAATTGCGTGCCGACAACGCACAGAACTCGAACCACAACCAAAAACAAAAACATGCCAACCAGGACATAATGATATCCCTGCAAAGCCCGGTAGGCATTCTCAGGCGTATCCTTGGGAACGTAATTCCTAAGTACCACATCTTGGGCTTCTGTAACTGTCTGCTCCTGGTTCATCAAATCCTGTCCCCCCCGAACAAACCGTTAGTCGGCTTTCAAGTCCCTGCGAGTACGACAAATTGTCGCCATGGTGGAAGGGAGGGCAAGTAGTTCTGCTCTTGTTGGGGTGAAATTGGTCCTAATTCCTCAGGGTTTTACGACAAAGTTGATCATTTTCCCGGGCACAATCACCACTTTTACCAGCTCCTTAGCGACCAAGAGCTCGGAAACGCGATCGTTTTCCCTAGCCAGTCGCTCGGTTGCTTGGTCGTCAATCCCCACAGGCATGCTGACCTTGGCTCGGACCTTGCCATTGACCTGAACCGGGATCTCGACCGAGGCGACTCGCAACTTTTCCTCGATGGCTTTTGGCCAAGGTGCATAAGCAAGGGATTCTTTGTGCCCAAGAGCATGCCAGAGTTCCTCAGCCAAATGGGGGGCGAAGGGGCCTAGGAGCAACGTCAAGGTTTCCATGGCCGACCTGGGTCTTATCGTTTCTTTGGTGAAATGATTGACAAACTCCATCATTCGAGCGATTGCGGTATTGAACGAGAGGTTCTCGATGTCCTGCGTCACCGCAGCGATCGTGCTGTGGATGACTCGATCTTGCTCGGCCGTCGGCTCGACCTCCTTGACCGAGTCGTTCAATTGCATCTGCTCGGATTTCGAATCGACGATCAATCTCCAAGCTCGATCGAGAAAATTTCGCACTCCGTTGACGCCTTGCATGCTCCAGGGCTTGGTCGCCTCCAACGGTCCCATAAACATCTCGTAAAGCCGCAAGGCATCGGCGCCGTACTCTTTGACAACGATCTCTGGATCCACGACATTCTTGAGCGCCTTGGACATCTTGGCAACGATCCGCTGCAAGGTTTCGCCCGTCTGACGATGCTTGGCGTTCCCATCTTGGTCTTCCTCTACTAGGTCGACTGAGACCAAAGCCCCTCGGTGGTCTTTAAAGGCATACGAAAGGATCATGCCTTGATT
Organism: uncultured Pirellula sp.; assembly: GCA_903837255.1. Lineage (GTDB taxonomy): Bacteria > Planctomycetota > Planctomycetia > Pirellulales > Pirellulaceae > JBKCUI01. The sequence continues at coordinate 7,904 of CAILTZ010000229.1, forward strand.
GACAAGCTTTTGAAAGGGTTCGGGGTGAGTGACGTATCCTCGATCGTGGAGAACCTTGTGCCAAAATCTGGCATACAAAAGGTGCAGCACGGCATGCTCGGCTCCACCGATATACAAATCGACAGGCATCCATGCGGCTTCCTGCTGGCGATCGACAAAAGCATCCGAACACTTTGGACTGATGAATCGCAAGTAATACCAGCACGAGCCTGCCCACTGAGGCATGGTGTTGGTCTCACGTCGATAACGCTTGCCATCGAGCTCGACATACAGCCACGATGCATCCGCCTTGCCCAACGGAGGCTCAGGCCGTCCGTGAGGTTTGTAGTCTTCTAGGTGAGGTAAATCTACAGGCAGGTGGCTCATGGGCACGGCTCGTATCTGGCCGTTGGGTTGTCCATCCTCGCGGAGTTCGTGCAGGATCGGGAACGGTTCGCCCCAAAATCGCTGGCGGCTAAAAAGCCAGTCTCGCAGTTTGTAGTTGACCGCTCCGCGTCCAAGTCCTGTGCGTTCTAAGCTCTCGATGACTTTGGCTTTTGCATCTTTGGTACTCAGACCGTTAAGCTCTCGGCCCGCAATGGCGATCCCCTCGCCGGCAAAGCAAACTTTGCCACTTCGAATCTCCTCGAGCTCCTGTGGGGTTCCTTGGATCGGCTCGACGACTTGGACGATCGGCAGATCGTACTTGAGTGCGAACTCATAATCTCTGATGTCATGTGCGGGCACTGCCATGATCGCACCAGTCCCGTAGTTTCCAAGTACATAGTCGGCGACCCAAACCGGGATCGGCTTTTGGGTCATCGGATTGATCGCATAAGCTCCTGTGAACACACCTGACTTTTGTTTGTCTCCCTCGGTGCGGTCTCGATCGCTCTTGAACGATGCGGCCTTGCAATACTCCTCGACGACCTTGGACTGCTCAGCACTTGTGATCCGATGAACCAACGGATGCTCGGGAGCAACCACCATGTATGTGGCCCCATAGAGGGTATCGGGGCGAGTGGTGTAGACTCGTATGGACTCCTCGCCAAGAGCAGTTCCATTCTTGCAAGACACCTTGAAATCGACTTCAGCACCTGTGCTTTTTCCAATCCAGTCGGCCTGCAACTTTTTGATTCCTGTCGACCAGTCAAGCAGATCCAAATCAGCGAGCAAACGGTCTGCATAAGCGGTAATTCTGAGCATCCACTGCCTAAGCGGAATCCGTTGAACCGGATGATCCCCTCGCTCGCTTTTACCATCGATAACCTCTTCATTAGCCAGCACGGTGCCCAATGCAGGACACCAATTGACCAGCGCGTCGTCTTGGTAAGCCAAACGGAAGCGATCTTTGTAGCTTGCCACCTGCTCTGGCCCCTTGGCAATAACGTCCTCAGGGATAGGCATTTCGCTGATTGGACGACCTTTTCGCGCTTTGGGATCGTACCAAGTATCAAACAGAATCAGAAAGATCCACTGGGTCCAGCGAAAGTAATCGACGTCGGTGGTTGCCAAGCATCGATCCCAGTCGTAGGAGAACCCCAGCATCTTGAGCTGACGTGTGAAGTTGGCGATGTTGGCTTCCGTGCTCTGTCGCGGCGGTGTGTTGGTTCGAATCGCGTACTCCTCGGCAGGCAAACCGAACGCGTCGTAGCCCATTGGGTGCAAGACCGTCTTACCCTGCATCCGCCAATATCGGCAATAGATGTCCGTCGCGGTGTAACCCTCCGGGTGCCCAACATGCAATCCAGCCCCGCTAGGATAAGGAAACATATCCAGCACGTAGAGCTTTCCCTTGCCGTTCGGGTCCGGAAGCTCCGGACAACGAAACGTCTTGTTCTGTTCCCAGTAGGATTGCCACTTGGGCTCGATGTCAGCAGGATTGTATCGAGGCATCTGTAAGGCTTTTTAGCGACTTGAATGAGCAAAAAACAAAAACTAGGCCGAGTGGATCGCGCGTCCATCGACCGCCAAGGCGGCTTCGTGGATTGTCTCGGCAAGAGTCGGATGCGCATGGCAACTTCGCGCGATGTCTTCGCTACTTGCTCCAAACTCCATCGCTATCGCCGCTTCGGCAATCAAACCACCAGCCCTGGCTCCCATGATGTGGACACCCAGAACCCGGTCGGTTTTGGCATCGGCCAAGATTTTCACTCTTCCCTCTGCCTCGCCTAAGGTCCTTGCGCGTCCGTTGGCTCCATAGCCTCCGACACCTTTCTTAAAAGCTACCCCGGCTTCCTTGAGCTGCTCCTCGGTCTTGCCAACCGTAGCAATCTCAGGATGAGTATAGACGATCGCCGGGACGCAATCGTAATTGAAATGCGCATGGATGCCTTGCATCCGCTCCACACAAACCACCCCCTCTTCCATGGCCTTGTGCGCGAGCATCGCTCCGCCGATCACATCACCTAAGGCATAAACCCCAGGCACCTTGGTCTGGAAGTCGCCATCGACTGGAATAAAACCTCGCTTGTCGGTCCCAATACCGACATTTTCCAATCCGATGTTTTGGGTCAATGGAACGCGGCCGGCCGCGAGCAAAACGCGGTCGCTCTGGATCGGTTCGGCCCCTTTGCATCGCACCACGCATTTGCCGTTCTCGACTTTCGCAGACTCAACCCAAGACTGAAGTCGAAACTCGATCCCCAGACGGGTGAATACTCTTTGAGCTAGCTGACTAAGCTCTTGGTCCATTCCTGGCAAGATTCTGTCGAGGGCTTCTAGCACGGTCACCTTAGAACCGAGCCGGTTCCACACACTCCCGAGCTCAAGGCCGATGTATCCACCACCGATGACTGTCAGCCTCTCGGGGACTTGGTCGAACGACAAGGCCATGGTCGAATTGCCAATGAACACACCATCTTCCTCGACCCCACGCATCGACGCTGGCTTGGAACCCGTCGCGATGATGATCCGCTTGGCCCTAAGCTCAATTGGGTTTCCATCGACAGTGGCTTGTACCAAGTTGGGTCCCAAAACCACGCCGCGACCTCGATAGCCGACGACCTTGTTCTTTTTGAACAGCAAGTCGATGCCGCCGGTGAGGGTCTGGACGATCTGATCCTTTCGCTTCATCATCGCTGCCAAATCGAGCTGGACTTGGCCGACTTGAATTCCGTGAATCGAAAGCGCGGATTTGGTGTCATGATACAAATGACTAGACTCCAAAAGAGCCTTGCTCGGGATACAACCGACCCTAAGACAGGTTCCTCCGAATTTGTCATTCTCGTCGATACAAGCCACCGACAGCCCGAGCTGAGCGGCGCGAATCGCTGCGACATAGCCTCCGGGGCCAGCACCTAAAACAACTAAATCGAATTCTGCAATTGCCATCGGTTCACTCGCAACGGAAAATCCCTACAAAATTGGAGTGTAAAGCTTAACCGCGCAGGGCTAAAATCCAAGGTCCCTTGGGGGGCGTTGCAATAGTTTCTGTGGGTCGGGGAGAGTTTTCATTGATTGCCAAGCATATGGATCGCGTCGTGCGTGGATTGCAATGGCCGGTCGCTTACGCGATGGCTGCCATCAGCCCCCTGATTCTCGCGACCCTTGCACTGTGGATCGGTAGGTCTGCGAATTTCCCAGTTTATGCCATCATGTTCTGGCTCGGAGCCACTGCAACCCTGTTGTTGACTCGCTCGGGCTGGGGCTATTCGAAGATTCTCAAAACGGCAATCCGCTCGGAACGGTGGATCACACAGAGTCTTTTGTCGTTTCTGCTCCTCCAACCTACCTCTACCATCCTCGGCTGGGTCAGAACTAGACTTGGGTTCCAAAAAAAGATCGTGTCGGATCCTTCCACCCCCACAACTACATGGCTTGCCGACGACAATTGGTTGATTCGCACCAGCCCGTACTTCCTGCCGACTGCCTCGATCGTTCTTTGGCTTCTTAGCGCTCTTTTCCTTCCAGCCTTTCTTCGGAGCTTCGTCCTGGGTGTCGGTGTGGCTTATCACCTGCTGAGTGCCTACTTTCAACTTCGCTACCCCGATACGACCAAGTCAGCAGAGGTTTACTCCAAGCGTTTTGTTTGGATGTTTCTCGTCCCGATGAATCTGCTGGTCTTTGCTACCGGATATGCCTTTGCCCTCGAAGGTTTCGCCGGCTTGCAACAAGTCCCTTCGGACCTGGCTTGGCCCCTAACTGCGACTTGGAAAGCTCTGGTAGGTACAAGCGAATGATGGTTGCGGGATCGCCTTAGCGGGCGTTGGGGATCAGCGCCTCGGGCTTGACCAAATTGAAGTAATGGCCATGGTCGGCAGTCACAATAACCAACGAATCATCCCAAGCTTCCCGTTTTTCGATCCAGCGAAAAATCGCCGAAACGGCTTGCTCGCCACTGAATACCGCTCCGATGGCACTGTCGATGTCGTTTGCATGGTTGGCCCAGTCCACATCACCTGCTTCGACCATCAACCAAAATCGATCGCTGCGACTGGACAATACATCGATGGCTGCTTGTGTCAGTTCACTGAGTTTTGGGTTCTCTGCCAAATCCTCCGCTGAGTACTCTTCGATGCCTTTGACGGTCGCGACGGGACGATAGTCTCCGTTGGCGGTTTGGAAAGGAAGATGCCCATTTTTGGTGCCAAAGAATCCTAGCAAGCGATGCTTTCCATCGATGGCTTTTTGCACTGAGTTTGCCAGGACCTGCGAACCTGATTGTCCTGAAGTTCTCTGGGCGAGAACATACTTCGCATCCTGCCCCCCCTTGTCCACGTCGACCGCATCCCGATCCACATCGGCTAGGTATCTGTTTCCTTCGATGAAATTTTCGCCTTGGCCCGCATTGGATTTTGCAATTTCGCCGTAGCCGCCTCCCAGCACAACATCCAGGCCAGGATAAGGCTTGTTCTTGTGGGTTACCGATGGCAGGCCGAGCATGTCCCTCGAGAGATCTTGGTAGTCGTCTCGACTGACATTGACCGCATAAGCTGCTGCGGGAGTGGCATGGCAGATCGGGACGCTCGTGACGGTCCCCACGGCAAAACCTTTGTCTCGCTGAACCCACTGAGCGATCGTCTCAGTGTGCGTCCGGTCAGGCTTGACGTTGATCGCACCGTTGAGGATCTTCGCCCCTGCGGTCATCGAGCTTGCCGAGGACGAAGAGTCGGTTACCACATGGCCAGACTGCTGATTGCGCCCTATGAGATACTGCGGATCGCTGTAGGATTCCCAAGGAGCACTGCCGCCCAAGCGGTGGTCGTAGCCTCCAAATTTTGTCGACTCTTTCTTGTCGATCTGCGCATCGACATCGGTGTCGACCTCTTCCCCGAGCGACGAGGTTACAATGTATCCAAAGTCTGTTGGGCAACGGGTGTAATCCTGAAATACCAATCCTGTGCCGCGACCTTGGGTGTACGCCACCGCGCGGTTTCGGTAGTTGGCCGCCGCCCAAGTCGTCTGCCAATCCATGCCATCGAATACAACCAAAAAGACATACTTTTTCTTGCCGCTTTCAATCGCCGCGCGCTGAAGTCGGTAAATGTCGGTCTGGTCGGCATAATCAGCGCTAGGATTGAGCGTGTTGACAGGCTCTCGGCCGTACAATGCTTTAAGTCGCTCGGCATCTCGATAGATGCTATTCGAACCGGTATAAGCTTCGAGGTTTCCGCCAAAGACGTAGACAGGTATCAAGCGATTCGAGTGGTTGGTCCAACTGCTGTAACTATCGGGACGGGTACCCCAATAACCCCACGGAGCAGTCATCGATTGGATCGCTATATGCTGCTTGGCGGCGATCTCGTCGAGTCCCTCGGGAACGACCACCTCCTCGGGCTTGGGCCTGACAACCTCAGTCTTCTCTTGGGCCGACAAACGGCATTGTCCAACCAATAACACCCCAATCCCCAACAACCAATGAGAGATCCTGGGCTTGGGGGAACGACAAAACGCTTTTTTGTTTTTCATCGGTGGATTGGATCAGTGATCAGAAAGAAAGAACCCAACGGGTGCAACGGTTGCTCACGCGAGGCTCGCTAGTTTGGAGTTAGCCGTGGGATTGAGCAAGCCCACCTAGGCACGCAATTCACGAGAACTTCAAGAACGGCGTGTGTGGACCTGTCGGATCAATAGCCCTGGCGCATCAATAGCCTTGGCGGATCAATAGCGAGGAACCGAAGGGTCGATCTCCAGGCTCCAGCGATCGATCCCTCCGGCCATGCTCACCGCAGTTGGATATCCATTGGCCCGAAGCCAGTTGGTGACTCGCAAGGACCTTCCGCCGTGATGACACAATACGACCACTTGCTTGTCTTGCATCGCATCGATCACCTCTTGGCTCGGTGGCCAGCGACTCATTGGTGTCAATTTCACAC
>CAILTZ010000230.1 GCA_903837255.1 uncultured Pirellula sp.
GGCCAAAGCATCTAGGCAGCTAGACCCGCAGGATGAATCTTCTGGATCAACAAGCCTTATTCTTCCACCTGTCTATTCGTTCGTTTACGAGTTTAGTCCTAAGCAACCCTTTAGCTACTTACGCGAGGCAAAACCCATGTTTAAATCATCAACCGAATCACGACTGAACGCTAATCAGTTTTCGTTACGCCAACTATTTCTGTGGATGCACATCGTTGCGGTCGCCTGCAGTGCATTTGTGGGTATTGGGCAAATTCTGGTCGGGAACTACAACGAATTTCGAGTCCTTTTCACCGCTTTGACCATCGCCTTGGCGAGCGTTTGTGCACTCGGATGCGGAGCGGCGTTGGAAGGCAAACGAGCGACGATTTTTCCAGTCGCGGGGCTGGTGCTGACCTTGCTCGGCACGCTGATGCTGTTGTACTTGATTTGGCTAAAACAGCCGTTGCAGAGTTCATTGGAATGGTTCTACAGCTGGACGACGATCTCTTGCATTATGGCAGTAGCTTGCAGCCATATTTCCCTGTTGTCGATTGCACGGCTCTCCCAACGATTTCGCTGGGCGATCTTCCTAGCGGTGCTTTCGATTCTCACCGTCGCCTCGTTGGTTTCCGCCTTGTTTATGTCGCCCGTTCCTCAAAAATTCGGGAGTGATTTCTTCCGTATCATTGCAGTGGCAGCGATCTTCGACGCGGCGATGTCGGTTCTGATTCCGATCTTTCACTTACTGAGTTACAGAGAGATGAAAGCCTTGGATTCTGGAGACCAGCCGAAACTTGAAGCCATCGATGCGGAGATCGCCCAATTAGAAAGTCGCTTGGCCGAGCTGCGACAGTTACGAATGGAAAACTCCGGTGACTACGGACTGGAGGAATCCGGGGTACTTGCACGTTAGATAATGCAAAAAATGCTATCAGCGGGCAACCGATCGACTTGTACGCCAGGGCAAATAGCGTCCAAGGATCGTGACTAACTCAACTTAGGCGGCAAGAGAGTCGGATGCTGGGTCTTCAGCCATTCGAGCAAAGCCGACCTCAATTCCACCGCTGAATGAAGTAAATCTTCGGCATCTGAATCTTCGACCACGCCAGTTCGGTCATACATGGCCTGCCCGCGTTGGCGTGATGCGATTTCAATCTGATCGGCAATATCGGTAAAGTTCTTGCCAAGGCACAGCGGTAGAGATTCGATCGTTTTTTTGTGATGTCCTTGTCCCTTCACAACCGAGTAGCCGCTTGACCGGAGGGCAATGGTACAAAGATTCAAAGCGGCATCGTAGGCATGCATAAACTTACCGTCGACGCTCAAGCCAACGACAGACGCATCATGGATTTCACGGTCGACCACAGCAAATAACTGACTGATTTCAGCTAACGTTGGAATCGAATCCTTTATCCAGTGATTGCGTTTCCAGTCTTCTAAGCTCATAAAAAAACTCCTTTTCGGTAGATGCTACATTGTCAGTAAGGACGAAAACCTTTGGGTTTTTGACCACATCAAGAGCGAACGGGTCTCCGCTACGATACTTCTCACGAAATGTATCCATAGAATAGATCGACGGGCTGACCTCGCGGCCAAGAACAGACTGCATTTTCCTGATAGGCTGCGTAATCTCCCTCTGCGAGATATTGCCAATCAACATCAGATCGATGTCGCTGCTTTGATGCTGATCATTTTTCGGCACAGAACCAAAAACAAAAGCAAATCGAATTCTTGCCGCAAGCGGGCGTAGCAATTCCGTAATCACTGTTTCCCTCTGAAGTCCTCCACGGCGTTCCCGTTCATCGACGAGCCCTTTGATTTCCATCAAGATGCGATTGCACGGCTTCCATTCTTCGAAAGGCTCACGACCTGCGCTGCACAATACTAACTCTAGTTTATGCGTCAGTCTACTTTCCCAAGTTAGCTTACCTGAAAGGAACTGACCAGCCAATACTCTCGCTGCTGCGAATGTTCGATATGAATGCTCATCAACCCAAGTAGCGAACAAATCTACGTACTGATCCACGACGGAAGAGAGCGCAAAAATCGCCGCAATCGAAATCGAATTTACTCCTTCACACGATGCTTTAGATAGCAAGAGTCTCGCTACGTCTTTTGAATTAGCGGCACTCTCTTCCAGAGCGTAGGCGGCCGACTTTCGAACGTGATCATTTTCCGAATCATCCGCCAGAATTCGAATCAGCAACTCCTGCAGTTCCTGGTTCTTGGCGGCATTACCCTCCAAAGCGATAGCACACGCGCCACGTAACTCAGGGGGCTCAGAGTAATTAGTGAGTATGGCGACTAGTTCCTTTGTCAAAACCTGCTGCTCTCGATCAATCGAGCCGATCGCCCTTGCGGCCGCCGAACGAATCTCAGTGGAATTTTTCGAATCTAGCACACTTAGCAACAGTCGCAAAATCACTTCAGGATGCTTCGTATCACCATCAATCATGGCAGCAAACCCCAACTGATGGACGATTGCTTTTTTCGCGTCGTCGTCAACAATGGATCGCTTCAGGACGGGCGATTTTGAATTATCTTCCGAATACGTCAAATTAAACTCATGAGGACCGTGAGCGGAAAACACTAGTATCTGATACTGCCGATCCGAAAGCTCTTGTTTGGCAGTCGCTAGAATCGCAGCCTCGGTTTCACTTGCAATTCCTTCATAACGCGAGCCAGCTAACATTCGGAGTACATCAAACGCCTCCATCGTCACACCAAGCCAATCGCTACTCCCAAGCTTTCGAAGCGAAGCGAATATGCCTTGGATGAAATTACGATCCGAAACAGTTGCTCCGTCGGCGAGGCATTTGATAGCTAGAAGCTCTCCTCGACACAGTAGCCTTCCCGTTGGATCACCGTCGTCTACGACCAGCTTCAATAGATCCTCGGCCGGACTTGGACTAACCTGAGAGGCAACTAGCCGCACAACCTCCGACCATTCGGGGTGGAAGATTTGCGGTCGTATTATTTGCGCAAGTCCGGCATAAAGGTGATCAGCGTTCGACTCCTCAATCAATCCAATCGCCGCGAAATACTCTTGCATCGTCCGGTGTGTGAACGCGAAGACATTGGGCAATCGCTCATCAAGCAATCCCGCCCTGGATGAAATAAACCGCAAGATCGGGTCGGCTTGTTTTTTCGCCAAAATGCTATCAAAACCAAGTCGATTGCAGAGAGTGTCTTGCAAATGGTCGATTACCCACCAACGATGTGCCGTAATCAAGCCTGCGCGCTGCATGGCGAGCGCAAGTTCTGCGATTAACCAGCGCAGCTCGCGCGTATCAAGGTCTATGTTACCTGTCTCGCGAAAGCCGTGTTCTTTGCGTTTGCTTTCTTCCCACGAATCCAAAAATACTTCAGTAATTTTCTCGTACAAGTCAACACGTCGCCGAGGCAACGCATAGCCGCGTGCCTTGCACATTGACATCAGAATTGTCAAAGTCAAAGGGTTGCCGGCCAACTGCCGAACACGCGGATTCCCCAAGATAGATTCGGTTAATTCCTTCTCAATCTTGTCTGCCGATTCATGCTTGGAGTTCGACAGAATTGTAGACCATTTGTCGATCGCTTGCCTTATCTGCTCATCGCCGTATTCCTGTAGCTCAAGTTTTCGAAAATCGAGATCCATCCAAGGTGATTCGTCAAAACCACTTAACCGTGAGGTGACCACGTAACGCTGATTTTGAAATCGCCTAACGAACGTCTTGACCGCCTCAATAACTTTTGAACGCAAGCTACCTGAGCGGCGAGCACTAGTTTCTTCAAAGCCTGCCCCTGGGACTTCGTCGAGGCCATCAAACAGAGCGAGAACCGTTCCGCTTGATTGTCGAAGCTGCCGTTCCAGCGGCTCTGCAATATCGATGCAGTCCATCGCATCTGCCTGAGAAACGACCCAGTCGAAAATGGTCAGGTTCGGTTGCTCGATTAATGCCAAGCCGAATTCGGGTAGACGAACCACAATAGGCAAATGCATCGAACCCAAACCATCGGTTGCAACCTCCGTCGCGAGGAACTGAACCAAAGTGGTTTTTCCAGCGCCTGGCGCGCCGAGAATAACCATTCGACGGTTCGCCTTGACTAGATCGATCGCCGGAACAGAATCTTTCTTTCTTTGAGGCTCGCTGAAACAAGCCTCCAAGGCTTCGTCCCGTAGGTGCTTAGGCTGTGAAACGTCCGTCCCTGCAGGCGGAACATAAACCGTGCTCAGAGGCTGCCGCTGAAACGCCGCGAACCCCAGCCCTGCGAGCGAGTTTGCAAGATGCTTCTCGCGCATCTTTTCCCTGTATCTCTGCAGCACATCCATCCCGATTAAACTCGCCTCGTCAAGCCCTAATGCGGCTGCTAGTTTCTGTCGAGTTTCTGGACGAACCCCCCCTGCGTTGCCCCCAAAAATACGGTTGATTTGAACACGCGATACGCTCGAACGCTCAGCCAATTCCACCTGAGTAATGCCCTGTTTAGCTGCGATTTCACGCACAATCATCCCGAAATTGTCATTCTGCATAGCAGTCTCTTGGCCCGACCGAAGGCCACCCGTAAGATTTCGGAAATGATACACTTGCTACATCTGTGTAACGCCTAGTCTATCATATCAAGGCTTCCTGCGACGAGCAACCGCGTTTCTAGGTTCTGTCCCACCGATGCGGGGCCGCAAAGAAGTTCTCGTAATCTTGCAGCGTAGGGGAAAGGCAATCTTTGAGTTTTTGCGCCAGTTCTCACGGGCCAAAGCATCTAGGCAGCTAGACCCGCACGATGAATTTTCTGGATCAACAAGCCTTATTCTTCCACCTGTCTATTCGTTCGTTTACGAGTTTAGTCCTAAGCAACCCTTTAGCTACTTACGCGAGGCCAAAACACTACGGACTGGAGGAATCCGGGGTACTTGCACGTTAGATACTGCAAAAATGCTATCAGCGGGCAACCGATCGACTTGTACGACGGACTTCCAGTCCGTCGCGCCCATTGATCGAATCGTACGACGGGCTTCTAGTCCGTCGTACAAGTTAACGATTCAACTGCCGCTCGACGAGAAGCCTTCAAATCCAAGCGATGCAGCATCGTCACAGTGTACCGTCACAACCTTCGCAAACCACTCAACCGAAAATAAGACCAAACAGTTTTGGTGTGAGGCTTGAGGCGTCAGGGTAAAAGCCAAACAGCCCGATGATTTCGGAGAAATCATCGACAATCTAATAAACGCGGGGCTTTCCCTGGATATTCGAAAAAAACCTGACCGCTGATGGACGCTGATAACCGCTGATAAACAGCCGTTTTCAAACCACCGAGGGCTCAGCGAGTGGTGTGTGGTGTGTGGTGAGTGACCGAGGCCAAACGATGGGCCGAATAAACCACACGCCCAACTTCTTCCACTTCAAAAATCAACAATCATCAC
>CAILTZ010000231.1 GCA_903837255.1 uncultured Pirellula sp.
AGCACTCGATGGCCAGCTTGCGACGTTGGGGGGCTTTCGGGCGTTTTTGCTTTTCGGCTCGAATGCTTCGACTCATGGAGTTGGACGTCGGATGATGGAGTGTCGGGGACTTGGGAGCGGTCGAATGGTGGTTTAGGAAAATTGTGCCGATTAAGCGGCCCCTGATAGGATCTTATCGGGCGTTGCAAAGTCCAGGATTACGAGAAAAGCTGTCCCTTTTGGATATCTTTCGCGGGCTTAGGATTCCCGGGCAAGGCGATTTTTTCCAGTTTTGGGTGTTGATACGGGTGCAGACGGCCCATTTTGCTGGCTTTTTGGACCGCCCATGCACCGAAAATCGCGTCGTTTTTCGAGCTTCGCCCTGAAGCCGAACCGCAGTAGACGAACCTAAAGAACCGCCAAACAAGAGAGAAAGCAGAAAATGCAGGGGGAAGCTGGGCGGTTGTTGCGTGATTATCCAGTTGCTATACGCTGTGGTTGCTCTCAATATTGATTTTCGGCTGGACCAAATGATAGAGCACGGGAACGACAAACAAAGTCAAAAGTGCTGCGCTCGTCAAACCATACACGATCACGGTGGCCAACGGACGCTGGATATCGGAACCTAAGCCTTGGGCCAAAGATGCCGGCAAGAGACCCAACACGGCTACCAGCGATGCGAGTAGAATTGGTCGTAAGCAATTGCGAGATCCGAGAATGATTGCATCTTGCAACTGTTGACCATTGGATTGAGACTCCGCAATGGAACGCACCATCAACACACCGTTCATGATCGAAACGCCAAATAAAGCAGCGAAACCAACCGCGGTGGAAACATTGAAATTCATCGATCGAAAATACAGACCAAGGACTGCACCTACGAACGCAAAGGGGACGGAAGCCAGCAACAGGAGTGCCGCTTTTTGAGATTTAAATGTCGCGTAAAGTAGAATGTAGATGAGAATAATGGTGATGGGCATCACAATCATAAAGTGCTGTTTGGCTCGCGTAAGATTTTCGAACATCCCTAACCATGCGATGGTATATCCATCCGGAACCTTGATCTTCGAGCGAAATTCTCGTTGCGCATCCTCTACAAAACCCCCTTGATCTCGACCTTGAATATCGCATCGAACGGTCAGTCGCCTCACACCATCCTGCCTCGCGATGAGAGTCTGACCATCCTTGATCGTGATATCGGCGACCTGAGACAAAGGGACGGTTCGACCGTCCTGGGTGAAGACTGGGATTCTGCCGAGAGCCTCCGGCGAGGAAAGCCTGTCCCTGCTGAACCGTGCTACGATGTCGAAGCGACGTTCGCCTTCAAACAACTTGCCAATAGGTTGACCACCAATAGCCGTATTGATGATGTTCGTCACGTCCTGAATACGAACATTGTTTTGGGCGCATTTGGCACGATCCGGTGCGATGATCAGTTGCGGTTGAGGGCCTTCCTGTTCGATGCTTACATCAATGGCTCCCCGAACCGAGGCCAAGAGTTCTCGAGAACGTTCGGCTAATTCTGCAAGAACCTTCGGATTGGCGCCCGAAATCTCGATGGCCAAATTAGCAGACGTGCCGTTGGTATCTTCTGTGACGCTATCGATGATTGGCTGGGTAAAATTGAATCGAGTCGTCGGGAATTCTCGACGAAGGCGTCGTCCGAGTTCCTGGATCAGGGCTTGTTTGTTGTCGAACTCTTTCCACTGCGACATCGGCTTGGGACCTATCATTGTCTCCAACCTGCTCGAGGGGAATGGATCGGTTCCGGAATCGTTCCGACCAGCTTGGCAGGACACGAAGGATACATCTTCGAATTCCAATGCAATTTCTCGAATGCGTTCAGCAAACTCACTGGTTTGTTCCAACGCGGTCCCCTCTGGGAAATTCGCTCGAACCCAAATCACACCTTCATCCATATAAGGTAAGAACTCGAAGCCCAATCTTGGGACAATACGAACGGAGACAAATGCGACCAACAAGAGGCTGCAGGCCAGAACCAACCAACGCAGACGGAGTAATTGGCCGACAATAAGTCCATACCGATGCGTCAGAAAGTCGAGAACGATATTGGTCGGTTCGCGATATCCCCTGGGGTACATGATCACAATCATTCCAGGGACTACAAACAAGGCAAAAAAGAGAGCACCGATCAACGCATACGCCATGGTCAACGCCATCGGCCGAAACAACAGTCCTTCGATCCGCTGCAGGGACAGAAGGGGCAAATAGGCGATAATCACCATGATGACGGAGAAGAAGACGGGCAGGGCGATCTGGCTCGCAGCATGGAGTACGCGACGTTCGACGTTTTCTTGATTTCCTTCTTGCTTGCTCAATCGATGGGCGAGGTACTCCGCCATGATGATGGCACCATCGACAATGATTCCAAAATCGATGGCACCAATGGAGAGCAGTCCGATCGGAATTTTTGTGAAGTACATCAGCACGAGAGCAAACAAGAGAGAAAAGGGGACAGTTGCCGCAACGAGAATTGCAATCGAAGGACGGCCAAAGAATAGTATCAACACAAGAAGAACTAGTGTGATACCCAGCGATACACTGTGAGCTACCGTCTCTAGTGTGGAGTCCACCAAAACTTGTCGATTGTAAAACGGAACTAACCGAACTTCATCTGGCAAAAGATTGGTATTCAAATCATCCATCGCCAGTTGCACCGCTTTGAGAACTTCCGTTGGGTTCTCCCCTCGGCGCATCAGGACGATTCCTTCGACCGATTCATGGACGTCATCCTTGCTGAAAATGCCCATCTGAACGGCGTGATCCAGTTTCACCCGACCGATATCTTTGAGAAAGATCCCAGTCCCTGAAACGGACTTAACAAACACATTCTGGATTTCCTGGATGTTCTCAACGGCGCCAGTGCCCCGGATAACGTACGAGGTTCCTCCTCGAATCATGACGCTGCCGCCTGCCACGGAGTTGTTCACTTCGATGGCTTTGACGATATCTTCAAAAGTTAAATTGAATCGTTTCAATTGCTCGGGCACTAGTTCGATCGTGAACTGTTTCAAGAACCCGCCGAAATTCGAAACTTCAGCGACCCCCGAAGCCCGCATCAATCGCGGAATAACCATCCAATCATTGAGTTCGCGAAGATGCATTAGGTCCGTCGAATCGTCTCCCACCAATTCATAACGATAGACTTCACCGTAAGCGGTCGCATAGGGTCCTAGTTCAGCGCTGGCACCCTCGGGAAGGTCGACCGATGCCAATTTCTCAAGCACTCGCTGCCTGGCCCAATATCCGTCGATACCCTCCTCAAAAACGAGCCGCACGTCGGACAGACCAAAGATCGTGCGGGATCGAATCGACTCCAGATTTGGCACGCTCCGCAGCGCGATCTCCAATGGAACAGTGACCTGGCGTTCCACTTCCTCGGTGGCTCGTCCAGGAAACGTCGTTCGGATTTGGACTACCTGTGCAGAGATGTCCGGATAGGCATCGATCGGTTGCTGAAAAAAAGCCCAGACGCCCAATCCGGCAATCGCGATACTGGCAATAAGAACAGTCCAACGGCGAGCGATGGCTAATTCGAGAAGCTTATTCATGGACTGGAGCGGTGGAAGGTTTGGCTAATGCACGCACGATCAAAGGTTTCAGCAGAATTGCATTCTTCCCAATCACGATATCCCCGTCGCTGATTCCGTTTTGAACTTCCACAATGGAATTGATTTGTTCGTGAACGTCAATCTTTTGAAATGCCAAATCGAGCCACTGCGAATCGCTATTTGATTGGTTGACAACCACAATCAGGTCGTCATTACCGATATGGAGGATGCTATCGGATGGAATTCGAATGACTTGGCGAGGATCAGTCCCGACACCGATTCTTGCGAACATGCCAGGTCTCAGTAGATCTTGCGGATCCTTGAGAACAAACAGCAATCGCAATGTTCTTTGCTCGGCGTTGAGCACTGGAGACAACGACGAGACATTCCCTTGAAACTTGACATTGGGGAGACCATTGAACTCAGCCGAACACTGTTGGCCAATCGAGACGAGACTGACGAGGGCTTCTGGGACTTCAGCAGTGACGATGTCGATGTCCGTCGGAGAGTCATCAAGCAAATTGGGATCGATTCCGAATTGCTGTAGCTTCAGGAATTCATTGTTCGATTGGCGCAGAACAGTTTTGAGCGCAACCTCACCGTCGAAGATGCTTTTCCTGTCCTCGATACGCGTCTGCAGAAGCAAAGTTTTGGTTTCCGAAAGGGATCGCTCGGTTTCGGTTCCCGACTTGACAAGCTTTTCAAGTCGGTCGATCGTGCGTTGAAGCCCAGACTCGCGAGTCTCCGCCAGTTCCTTGATCTGAGAAAGTTGCGTGTCCGCGAACGTGGCTTCTAATTGGGCCTTTTTCCACGCTGTATAGGAGTCTAGCAATTCGCCACTGCTGAACTGCCAGAACGGGCTGCCCATTTTATCCTGAGCCGGACGGCGGCAGGCAATGACGCGCCCGGAAGCTTGTAGCAACGGGGTGGTCGTCTCCTCGGGATGAACGGAGACTCGTTCAAGTCGCTGCTGTAACGGAGAGTCGACAAGAACCCGAATCGAGTCACGATCGACGACATCCACCATCGGCTTGGGCGTGGCCGCTCTCAACGGGGATTTCGAATCCGAATGGGAATCAGGGGCGAACAATAACCAGGAAAGAGCCCCTCCGACCAAAAGAAGGGATACGAGAAATTGTGATCGGTCCCAAAACGATCGCCATCGACCGGTTTTTGTTTGGGAAGAGGAGTGGTCCAGCATCGTGAAAGTTCAGTCAGATAAAGGTGGATCCGGTGCCGCCTCCGGCAACTCTTGGCCCAATACGCCAACCAGGCGATATCGAGCCTTCCAATAGTTTGCACGGGTGGTGTAGTACAAACTCAATGTGTCTCGGTACTTCTTCTGCGCATCCAGAAGATCGATCAACGGACGACCGCCGGACTGAAAAGACTCAGAGATACTCTCGCGAACCTGCGATGCGAGTTTCAGTTGTTCATTGGCAACCGATTCCGCAACTGATTGAGCACCTTCCAATTGAGCAAGCGTGGCATTGATTTCCTCATCGATTGTAATTTGGAGGGACTCAATTTCCAACAGTGTTTGTCTTTGGATCGATGCGGCTTTGGCAATATTCCCTTGATTTCGATCGTGCACTGGCAAACTCATTGTCACCGACGCACCCCACGAGTTTGCGTCGGGGAAACCGATGGCCTTTTCCTGATATTGCCGAGTGTAACCGAGCGCGGGAGTAACGTGTGGCTTCGCCATACGTTGCTGTAAAAAAAGATTTTGCTCGGACTGCGTTGCTAGCCAACGAAGCCTCAAAATATCCGGGCGCGATGCAATCGCCACTTGGTAAGCCGTTGCGAAATCGATCAAATACCGCTCGGCAGGTTGTTCCAGATCGAATTCAACAACGATCCCGCTAGCCAAGTCACTACGTCCCATCAGAGATGCAACACGTGCTTTGGCGATTCGCTGCTCTGCTCTCAGAATTGTAAGCTGCTGACGAGCGGCTAATAAATCGATCCGAATCCGACTCAGATCGACAGCTGGTTTGCCTCCATCTTTTACGGCTTGTGCGGTCGCTTTCTCCAATTGCTCCAGGTTCTTGACAATCTCTTCGGCAGCTTTGGAAAGCTCTTGCGTTGCCACCAGCGTAAAGAAGGCGTCGCTCGCTTCAATGATGCGTCGTCGGATCACGTCTTCGTATTCGTACTGGGCGACGTGGATGCCGGCATGAGCAGTTTGCATGGCCGCAACCCGCTTGCCAAATAGGAACCAATCAATTGGATAACTGACAATGACGTCCTGTTGCGGTGGACCGCCTTGCTGGGTAACGGTAAAAGGACGTGTTAGTGGGAGCAACTGAGCGTCGGTGAATAGATCCGGATTGGGTAATAACGAAGTAGTTAACCAATCGGCACGGGCTTGCGATACGGATGCAAATTGAGCGGCCATGGCCGGATGTTCTCGGATGGCTGAATAGATAACTTGATTCAGCGACAATTTCACCATGGGTTGCAGATTCGCGTCGGAAGGCTGACCTTCCAGCGGACCGCGTGGTTCTGGTTCGCTGAATCGGGAATCTGCGGATTCTTCGGCAGCCGATTCCACGATCAAATCTATCGCCGAACCACGTTCTATGGATGCTTTTCTAACCGTAGCGCAACCCCCGATCAGGTTTGGCAGCAACGCGATGCTCAGTGCGACCTGGAGCCGGCGAATTGATTTGGGGTTGGTTCCGGTTCGCATCTGATCACTTTTTGAAACGGCCGAGTTAGCGGCATAATCGCTACTAACCTCCCATTTATCGGGACCGGACAACTTGACATCCCAGGAAACCTTCGTTCAATCATCGCAATTTCCGCAATCGGAGCAACTATTCTTCGCTAGCATTCAAAAAAGCGTCTCTAGGATGCTTCTCGGTCAATCGGCGCGAAAAAGGTGCCAGGCACGAAAAAAGTGGTGTATCAGCTTTGTTAATCCCGGACCGCTTTTGGACGCTGATGGAACGCTAATGGAAGAATCAAATTCCACCAAGTCAACTATGTCCGCTGTCAACACAGTCAATCCAGTCAACACCGTCAAGACTGCCCACAAAGCCAGGAGCAAACCACGTGCAATGGGAGCTCCCGATGGAGTGCCGATTGCCTGCTGGCTCGCATCCAATGGCACAAGAATGGCCAGCCTTAGATTTTCCTAATCTAAACATGACCCGTCGGAGAAATATCCTCCTGGACCGCGTATAATTTCCGCCAGTCTAAATATTCAACCTGATCCCACGCCTTCGACGCAGATGATCCAGTCGAGGATTATCTCCTCGCGGGAGGGCGTGGAGCTCCCAAGGACACTTGTTAGATCTCTTATGACTCGCTCATTGTTGCTTCTGCTACCTGCCTTCATTTTCTTGCTTTTGCCAAGGTCATTCGCTCAATCGCCATTGCCTAAGGTGATGGAGCATTCGTTCGAGGAGATCAAAGCGCAGTTTGACGCTTGGCAAATTCCGCCTGGGGATCACGCGATTGAAACTCCTCTGGAGGAGAATCGGCTCGAGTACGACCAGAAAGGTGCGCTCACGCAAAACAGTCGCCGTATTTGGCGGCTCAAGAGCAAGCAGATCAGCGAGTTCGGGATCCTCTCTGCCGAATTTGCCCCTTGGTATGAAAATCAGCCCAAGGTGACCGCGAGAGTCTTTGACCCAAACGGTC
>CAILTZ010000232.1 GCA_903837255.1 uncultured Pirellula sp.
ACAGCGATCGGGCATCTGCTACCGCCAACATCGAGATGAAGAATCGGAGCGACCGGCTCACGCCAATATTGCTCGGAGCGAATCGTACTCCAGAGCATTTTGCAGAAATGCATCGAATGCTCGCAAGACTCGAAAGGACCGATGGCCTACGTCTCGACCAACTCCTCATGGAGACCGAAAGCCGATTGCCCAAACTTTTGTCGCTGATCGTGATTGTGCAGCGGGTCGACGAAGCAGGGGTGTTGGCCCTGGAGATGATCAGGCGGCGTGGATATGCACTGAGCGTTCTGCTGAATTGCCATCAAGAGGATTATCTAGAGCACAGCGCACGGTTGATCGCCGCTAGGCTCCCGGTCGTTGCCCTCCATGACGAGGAATCCTTGAGCGAGTACCTACGGCAAAAGAGCGCAGGATTTCGTTGAATATGATCACTGAGAATGATCACTGAGCATCGTCGGCTCGAACAAGTCGCGATACCAAACGCGTGAGATATTCCGAATAGCGGTCAGGCAACGATCGGCTCCAGGATTTACCGTCCCTCTCGAAAGCATCCTGGATCCGTGCAGCTTGCTGATTGCTAATTTCCAGATCGCACAGGGCGTTCAAGGCGATCATCCGCGCCCCCCACGGTGCATCCTTCTGCAATGGTATCTCAAGCAGCACGTTCAACGCTTGAGATTTTTGCTCCGCCTGCTGCGAATATCGTACAACTGACTCGGCCACCACCGCTCGAACATCCAAGCTAGGGTCGTTCAAGAGCCCGAGCGATAGGTTCCAAACACGCTCGTCGCTCATTGCAACTCCGCCTGCTCGCAGCGCCACGGCTCCCCAGTAGCGCTCGATGACCTGCGCACTTTGTAGCATGGAAACGAGCACCTCGGCATCTCGGTGGGCTTGGCCAGATCTCCAAGCCGCATCGATGGCAAGTCCCATGTCCTGTTTTCGCTCGTTCCGGATCCAATCCTCGGGTATCGCTCCGGTATCCTGCAACTGATGCATCTTGGACTTTAATGCATCGGCCAGCTCCTGCCGAATCGCCTGATGCTCTGGATCGGCGGCTAAATTCCGAACCTGATAAGGGTCGCTTTGGATGTCGTAAAGCTCCTCGATCGCCTTGGGCTCCCAAAAGACCTTTTGCACGTCATTCAACTCACCAGCATCGAACTTACGCTTCCAAGCCTGAGTCGTGGGGGTTTGGAACATGTAATTCAAATAAGATCCTTGGGGGCGATCGGGCATAAAGTTTCGGATGTATAGATATCGGTCGTCTCGAAGGGCGCGAGAGCTGTCGACCCGTTCATCCATGCGGTCGCGAAAGCCGTAGAGGTATCGATTGGCGTCAATTTCCGGAACAAAAAAAGATCGACCATGCAACCCTTCGGGCGACGTCAATTGGCAAAGATCCAAAACCGTTGGCAGCAGATCCACAAAGGCCACCAGCCGACCGCTTGTGGCACCTTCGCGATACATGGGCTTAAACCGTTCTGAAAAGGCCTTGGGGATATGGACAATCATCGGAACGTGCAAGCCGCTTTGATAAAGCCACCGCTTGCCCCGAGGCAAGCCACATCCATGGTCGCCAAAGAAAAAGACTATGGTTGAATCGGCCAAGCCTGCTTTTTGCAGGTCCTGCAACTGGTCTCCTACAAACGCGTCCATCTCCGAGATTCGATCGTAATACTGCGCCCAATCCAACCGGACTTCGGGGTCATCGGGATGATAGGGTGGTATCGGTGCGAGCTTAGGATCGTGCGTGGGCCTATACGGCCTCTTTCGAATCTGTCCCTCGTGGGTGAGAGTTGTGTTGAAAACGGCAAAGAACGGTTGTCCAGGTTTGCGATTGCGCCAATGCGCCTTGTTGCTCGAATCGTCCCACATCCCCTGTGGCTTCGGGAAGTTATAGTCTTCTTTGCTGTTGTTCGAACAATAGTAACCTGCTTGGCGCAAGATCGCCGGAAGTGGGCGAGCACCTGCTGGCAAAGGGACCGAGGACCGCATGTGCTGAGCCCCGTAGGAGGTTGGGTACAGACCGGCGATGAGCGTCGTTCTTGCAGGTGCACAGACCGGAGCATTCGACCAGCATCGGGTGAACATCAGCGATCGCTGCGCCAGAGAATCTAGATTCGGAGTGGTGGCATAGGAGTCGCCGTAACACCCTAATTGCGGCCCGGTGTCTTCGCAGGTGATCCACAAGATGTTCGGGCGCTGGATGTCCTGGGCATTCGCAGGCCCATGGAAACCACCGCTTCCGAGGATCATCCATACCCATGCCAACCCCACAAAGATCATCAATGGCATGAGGAGTCTCCAACGTTATTAGCTATCGAGCCGGATTAGGTTTCGAGAACGATGCGCAGCATTCGCCTGAGTGGTTCGGCGGCACCCCAAAGCAATTGGTCGCCGACGGTAAATGCCGATAAGTAGCATCCTTTTCGGTTTGGCTCGAGATCGAGCTTTCGCAATCGCCCGACCGGACAGTCAAGTGTACCCGAGACGGCCGCAGGGCTCAGTTCACGAATTGTCTGCTCCTTCTGGTTCGGAATCACCTTGGACCACGCGTTCGCTGAATCGATGATTTCGCTAAGCTCGTCTAAGGGAACGTCTTTCTTTAGGCATATCGTCAGCGCTTGGCTGTGGCACCGCATGGCACCGATGCGAACACAGATTCCATCGACTGGGATGATTGAGTCACGATGGCCGAGGATCTTGTTGGTTTCGGCTTGGCCTTTCCATTCTTCGCGGCTTTGGCCATTGCCTAGATCCTTGTCGATCCAGGGGATCAGTCCGCCGGCCAGCGGGACTCCGAAGTTGTCGGTGCAAAATTCGGAGCTTCGCATCACTTGGGTGACCCGCTGATCGATGTCGAGAATTGCGGAACTGGGGTTGGCTGCTAGGTTTGCAACGGGATTTGCAAGTTGATTCATCTGAAGGAGCAGTTCCTTCATGTTCGCCGCTCCGGCCCCGGACGCAGCTTGGTAGGTCATGCTGGTCATCCACTGCACAAGGCCTTCGCGGAACAGGCCGTGCAGAGCCATGAGCATCAGCGATACGGTGCAGTTACCACCGGCAAAGGTTTTGATACCTTGGGACAAGCCCTCTCGGATCACTTTGTCATTGACCGGATCGAGGATGATGAGCGTATCGTCGCGCATCCGCAGCGTAGAGGCAGCATCGATCCAATAGCCGTTCCAGCCGAGTTTACGTAGGCTTTCGTAAACGGCCGTGGTGTAATCGCCACCTTGGGCCGTGACGATCGCATCCATCTTCGAGAGCATTTTCAGGTTGTTGGCATCTTGCAGCAAGCCGCTTGAACCACCCACTGTGGGGGCATGTCCCCCCGCGTTGGAAGTCGAAAAGAAAACCGGCTCGAACAGATCAAAGTCCCGCTGGGCGTGCATGCGATCCATGAGGACCGAACCGACCATGCCGCGCCAGCCGACGATTCCAATTTTTTTCACGGTAGCTCAATCAATTCCAGGTTTGTTGAAATACAAAGCGAATTAGAGATAGCGGTTGAAGACGTTTTCGAGGAACTCTTGGCGTCCGCTCTCGTTCTTGGAGGCTTCCCCCTTTTCGCAGATGTATTGATCGAGGGAGTCGAAGGTTGCGCGTCCGGATTCGATTTCTTTGCCGATGTCCGTGTCCCAGCTGCGATAGCGGTTTTTGACAAAGTCGGCAAAGAAACCTTCTTTTCGGATTTCAGCAGCGATCCGAAGTCCTCGAGCGAATGCATCCATGCCACCGACGTGCGCATGAAACAGATCGATCGGCTCGAAGCTTTCGCGACGCACCTTGGCGTCAAAGTTCACGCCACCGGTGGTGAACCCACCGTATTTGAGGATCATCAGCATGCACTGCGCGGTCAAGTAGAAATCGGTTGGGAACTGGTCGGTGTCCCAGCCCAGGAGCAAGTCACCGGTGTTGGCATCGATCGAGCCGAGCATGCCCTGCATGCCAGCATAATCGAGTTCATGCATCATGGTGTGACCGGCCAAGGTCGCGTGGTTGGTCTCGAGGTTGAGTTTGAAATACGGGGCTAGGTCATAAGCGCGTAGGAAGTTGATGCAGGCTGCCGCATCGCTATCGTACTGGTGCTTGGTCGGCTCCTTAGGCTTGGGTTCGATGAGAAACTGACCTTTGAATCCGATCTTCTTGGCGTAGTCGACAGCAAGGTTCATGAAGCGACCCAGGTGGTCGATCTCGCGTTTCATATCTGTATTGAGCAGCGTCATGTAGCCTTCGCGACCACCCCAGAAGACGTAGTTCTCGCCACCGAGTTCCTTGGTCACTTCCATGGCATTCTTGACCTGCGAGGCCGCATAAGCGTACACGTCGGCGTTGCAGGTCGTCGCCGCACCGTGCATGAACCGCGGATTGCTGAACATGTTGGCCGTACC
>CAILTZ010000233.1 GCA_903837255.1 uncultured Pirellula sp.
AAATCGGGCCCCCCAATTTGTGCCAGGCACAAATGTGGCCAGGGCTGGGTTTGGCTAGCATTCCTAATCGGCCATGTAAATCGGCCCCCCCAATTTGGTGCCAGGCACAAATGTGGCAGCGCCAGGCACAAATGTGGCAGCGCTGGGTTTGGCTAGCATTCCCTATCGCCCCTTTCAATCAGCCCCTAATTGGTGCCAAGCACAACGCAAGAAATCGGAGTCCCATGCGATCGGTGGATGAACCTCCATCGAATCGGCAACATCATTCGCCGGGCCGTTGCCAGTTGCGATTCAACTGGCCTACCGCAATGCTCGAATCGTTCGGTGGCACCTGCCTGTGAATGTATACCTGCCAGCCAGCTTGCATGAGGAACTTGCTGGCGAACTCCAATAGCAATCGGTTCTGAAAAACCCCTCCCGTAAGCCCCAAACGTCGCGACTGAGTCAATGTATTGGGTAGCTGACCGACAGCATCTACGAGCAACCTTGCGATCGAAAGATGCACGCGACGGGCAATTCGAGGGATGCTTGTCCCCAATCGTATATCCTCAAGAACCGAACGCAAAATATCCCGCCCATCAAACTCCAACATCCTCCCCGGACGCGTGACGAGAAACTCATAAGCCCCATCCTCGGTGTCCTCCCAGGTCGCGCGATCCTCGAGCACCATCGCCGCATGGCCTTCGTAATCGCTCACATGAACCAACCCCAGCAGCGACGCAATCCCATCGAGCCAACGACCCATGCTGCTGCTTGGAATCGCTTGTGCCTTGAAATTGGAACTGCCCAGCAGTACCTCTTGCTCGCGAGTCGATAGACCACCCCAAGGGGACTTCTGTGGCCAATCGCTGATCTTGTCGAGCTGCCCAACGTCAATCTCCGCGTCCAACAATAACGCTAACGCCGAACGCCATGGGTTCTTGGCTGCCACATCCCCCGAGGGCAAACGAAAGTTCCGCAGATGCCCAAGCCGCATCACGTCACTACCCTGGCTTGCCATCAACTCTCCACCCCACAGCGTCCCGTCCGATCCATATCCGGTTCCATCGAAGACAAAACCCAGTAACGGCTCGTCCACGTCCAACCCAACATCGACTGCCAACGCTCCTAAATGGGCTGCATGATGCTGTAGCGATTGATGCTGTAGCGATTGATAAATATACGCCGATTGCAACCAAGGTGACTTTCCAGCCGCAAGCCGCTGGCCGATCAAGGTTGATCGGTAGCCAGGATGCAAATCGGTGACGATCGTACGGGTCTGGGGATAGGACTCCAGCATCGCTAGAGTCTCTTTCTCGATGCGATCTGAAACTCCAGGATGGCTTGCATCCCCCAAATGCTGCATCAAATAGATGCTATCGGGCTTGGAAAACGCCCAAGCTGCCTTGAGGTCTGCTCCCAGAGCTATCGCAGGATTGGCGATCGCAGGATTAGCGCTCCCAGCCAATCGACAAGGTGTATTTCCTCGCCCCATACGGATCGGGATGAGCCCAACGGTTGTATCGCATACGACCGGATCATCCAGTGGCTGTACAATCCCTCGATCGTGCTGCAAAATCGCGTCGACCTCAGATCCGAACCGCTCGATCGCTCGCTCATCATCGATCAACATCGGCTCGCCCGAATCATTCGATGAGGTGACGACCATCGGCTGCCCGAATCGATGGGCCAGCAACATCTGCATGGGATTGTTCGGGAGCATCACCCCTAAAGAACAAGACAATTCCGAAACCCAAGTTCCCAATGATTCGCATGGCTCGCTTTGAGATTGCGGTTCGCTTTGAGAGTGCGGTTCGCTTGCAGAGTGCGGGCGACGTCGAGCGATGACAATGGGTCGATGCGTCCCCTGCAAGGCGACTAAAGCGCCGGCAGTCCATCGACCCACCTCGAGCGCTTGCTGGAGCGTTGCGACCAAGACCGCAAACGGCTTGGACTCCCGACGCTTGAGTCGCCGTAGTTTCAATACCGCTTGCTCGCTGCTTGCATCGCATAGGAATTGGTATCCCCCGACTCCCTTGACCAGCACAATCCCACCGGCTCTGAGAGTCCTTTCGAACCTCGTGAGCATATTCTCGACCTTATGTGGCTGATCGCAAGCTAGCTCGATCGCATTGGGCTGTGTCCATGTCCATTGCGGTCCGCATTGAAAACAGCCGATTGTCTGAGCATGGAAACGGCGACTCGACGGATCGGCGTACTCGAGCTGACAGTCCTGGCAAAGTGGAAATGGATCGAGCGTTGTTCGAGGTCGGTCAAAAGGCGCAGATTTCTGGATCGAAAACCTAGGGCCGCACTGGGTGCAACTGATCAGCGGATAGAGATATCTACGGTCTTGTGGATTGAAAAGTTCGCTCAAGCATGCTTGGCATGTTGCTAAGTCCGGCAGAGCATCACACAGCGAGGAACTCTGCCCCTGGCTCTCCTGGATTTCGAATCGCTCCTTCGTAGAGTTCGCTAGTTCGATGGTCGAGATCTCGGTGATGACCTGCGAGTCGATACGAGCAAGGCTCGGGAGTATGCTGGCCAAACCAGACATAAACTCATCGAGTTGATCCTCCGAAGCCTGGGCTTCGATGCAAACTCCAATCGCTGTATTGCAGACTGACCCTTGAACATCTAGCGATTTGGCAAGATGCCAGACCAAGGGCCGAAAGCCGACCCCCTGCAATCGACCTTCGAGTTCGATCCTCCATCGCTTGTGGTTCATGATGCTTTACGAGCCATGGCCAGCTTGGCTCGGTTGCAAACCCAAGAACCGATGGAGGCTCAGAAAATCGATATCGAACTCACAGCGTCCCTCGGTGGCAAGCTCACTAGCGATTTGACCGAGCACTGAGGTGAATTTGAAGCCGTGTCCTGAAAGGCCCGCGACGAGCACGACGTTGGGTGCATCGGGCAATCGGTCAACGATAAAATGCTCGTCGGGAGTCATGGTGTAATAGCAACCGCTCGAGCGACGAAGCTTGAGCTCTGTCTCGGGCAGATAAGTCCCGAGGAACTCTTCGACCAATCGTCGGTCTTGGTCATCAGGAGGGTGCTGTCCGTCAATCGGTCCGGGCACTTGCAGGCCGCCGGAGTGACGCGCCACCTTCAATCCCTGACCGCTGTGGTCGGGAAATCCATAGTAGTAACCGCTGGGCGTGTCGAAAAAGAAGCAAGGGAATCCGCGATCTTGTGCGTAGTTGGTCGTCCGGGTCGCATACCAGTACAGGTGTTTGCGAAGAACTTGCAATGGGATCGAGTAGCTGGCCAACGCTTGCGAGGCCCAAGGCCCTGCGCAGAGGATGAGTTTCTTGGCATGCAATGTACCTTGTTCGGTCCGAACCGAGACTCCCTGCGAGTCAGCTTGCCAACCGATCATCCGCTCGCAAACGCGGATCTGAGCGCTGAGCTTGCGGGCTTGCTCGATGTGTGCTGCTACGCATTCTTCGACCAGCAGATACCCTGCGTCCTGTTCGAGGATGGCTTGCCAGTGGCAGGATCCATGGACTCCTGGAAAACGCTCTGAGGCTTGCTGCATGCTGAGCAATTCGATTGGTAGAGAGTGTTCTTGAGCGCTGCGAGCGACCCCTTGGAGCACCACTCCATCGGCTGGTCCGATCTCGAGCAAACCGGTGGGAAAGTAAAGTTGCTTGCCAATCTCCGATTCGAGTTTGCGCCACAAGTCATAAGCCCGGATCAGCAGCGGAACGTAGCTAGGGTGTTCGAAGTACGATTTCCGGATGATCCGAGTATCGCCATGCGAGCTACCGAAGCGATGGGGAGGATCGAATTGATCGATCCCCACGACGCTGTAGCCTTGCTTTGCAAGCGCATAGCAGGCTGATGAGCCGACGCCACCGAGCCCGACGACCAAGACATCGCATGTGGTGGATGTTGGGTTGGTGGGAGCCATAGAGCGAACTAAGAGTAAACTGCGACAGGTTTGCCGAGGATATCAAGCCTTGGTTGAACGCCCAGTCCGGGTTCGTTCGAAGCAGCAAGTCGACCATCGATGCGTTGCGGCGCGCCTTGGGCGATGCTGACGGTGACGTAGCTGTTAAAGTCCGTGCTAGTAAAGAGAAGTTCGGTTGGAGTGCTATGGGCAAGGTGGGCGATGGCTGCCGTGACGATATCGCCACCCCAGGTGTCTTCGATGGTCATACCGATTCCCATGGCTACACACAGATCCCGAGCTTGTCG
>CAILTZ010000234.1 GCA_903837255.1 uncultured Pirellula sp.
CCGAGGAACGTAACAACCTTGAGAATTTCGGTTGTTAAAGAGTTTTTCATTGCAGGATATACTGTGGGAAACGGTTCAAGCTCCTAGGTAGTCCGCTAACGTGTCAGTCCAATCCAATGGCCGAAGATATCTACCTCGACAATCATGCAACAACCGCGGTCGATCCGCGGGTGGTCGAGGCGATGCTGCCCACGATGCTCTCGGAATACGCCAATGCCGGTAGTATCACGCATCAACCCGGCAGGCGAGCTGCTCAGAGGATTCAAGAGCACAAAGAGCAGATGCTCTATCTGCTCGGAGCTCAACACGCAGAGCTGATCTTCACCAGCGGTGCAACCGAAAGCATCAACCTTGCTCTCTTCGGGATCGCTTTGCACCCAAGACAAAAACGCCGAACGGTCTTGGTCGGTAAGATCGACCACAAGGCGGTCCTGGACTGCGCCAGGAAACTCAGCAAACAGGGTTTGAACGTCCAGACCATCGACCTCGTGAAAAACCAACCCGCCGATCTACTTCCATGCGTCGGAATCTATGACCTCGAAGCCCTCGGTGAACAACTTACCGACGACGTAGCCATCGTCTCATTAATTTTAGGGAACAACGAGATAGGAAGCTTGCAAGACATGCGTCCCATTGCCGAGCTGTGCCACCAACACGGTGCGATACTCCACCTGGATGCCACCCAGGCCATCGGCAAAATACCCTTCGATGCCCAAGCCGTCGGTGCGGATTTGGTCAGCTTCTCGGCGCACAAATTCTACGGCCCTAAAGGAGTCGGAGGATTGCTCATCTGCAACGACACGATCCAACTCTCACCGGTGATCGTCGGCGGTGGACAGCAAAACAATCTCCGCTCCGGAACACTCAACACCGCTGGCATCGTCGGCATGGCTCGCGCCCTCGAAATCTCAGTCGCTCAGCTGGATGCAGAACTGCCGATGGTCTACTCGCTGCGAGATCGACTCTGGCAAAAGCTTAAAACCAGAATCGATGGACTCAAACTCAACGGCCCGGACTGGAAAACCCTCCCGCCCAGCGATCCGACTGTCCTGCAGCGCCTGCCAGGAAACCTCAACGTCCGGTTTCCAAACGTCGATGGACAGTCGCTGATGCTCAAAGTCCCAAGCCTAGCCGTCAGTAGCGGTTCGGCTTGTACCTCCGCCGAGCCTGCCCCCAGCCACGTCTTGATCGGCATCGGACTGAGCCAAGATCAAGCTCGCTCGAGCCTGCGTTTTGGCATTGGTAGATTTAATACAGAGACCCAAATCGATCAAGCGGCCGATAGGATCGTCTCCGCCTACGCAGAACTTCTTCATTTCGTGGCATGAGTATGCCGCATGAGCAATTTCGTCGCTTGACCGGCTTTCCAGGGCATCGACAATACATTCGAGCGTTACCAACAACACTTACCCGGCTTGCTTGCCAACGCAAGGGAGCCTCATAGGACACCTCGATGAGTACCATCGACTCAACCCCACCGAGCACGATCGAGCCCCAAACTAGCAGCGGAGCTCAAACCCCGCCAGCTTCGATGCAGGTCCCCGACGCATCGGGTCGCTTCGGCGTTTTTGGCGGACGCTATGTGCCCGAGACCCTCACGAGGGCTTTGGAGGAACTGGTCGTCGAGTACCACAGGGCTCGCAACGATCCGGACTTCCAAGCCGAGCTTGATGAGTTGCTCCATCGCTTCGTCGGGCGGCCATCGCCCCTGTACCATGCCAAGCGACTCAGCGGCCTAGTGGGTGGTGCGCAGATTTGGCTCAAGCGAGAGGATCTCAATCACACCGGCGCGCATAAGATCAACAACACGCTAGGCCAAGCCCTGCTGACACTTCGGATGAAAAAGACCCGCGTGATTGCTGAAACCGGTGCCGGTCAGCACGGCGTTGCCAGCGCGACAGCTTGCGCCCACTTTGGCCTGCCATGCGTAGTGTACATGGGTGCCGAGGATGTCCGCAGGCAGAAGCCCAACGTCTTTAGCATGCGTCTGATGGGTGCCGAAGTCCGACCGGTCGAAAGTGGCTCGAAGACCCTTCGGGATGCGGTCAACGAAGCCATGCGAGACTGGATGTCGAGTGTCGAACACACCCACTACATCATCGGTTCAGTGATCGGGCCGCATCCGTTCCCGCAAATGGTACGTGACTTTCAGAGCGTCATCGGCAAAGAGTGCCGCGAGCAGTGCCTGAGCAGTCTCGGACGGCTTCCTGATGCGATCGTCGCATGCGTTGGCGGTGGAAGC
Source organism: uncultured Pirellula sp. (assembly GCA_903837255.1). Lineage (GTDB taxonomy): Bacteria > Planctomycetota > Planctomycetia > Pirellulales > Pirellulaceae > JBKCUI01. The sequence continues at coordinate 2,243 of CAILTZ010000234.1, forward strand.
AACGCAGCGGGCATGTTCTATCCGTTCATCCATGACACCAGCGTGCGACTCATCGGAGTCGAGGCCGGTGGTCGGGGGCAACATTCCGGCGAGCATGCTTCTCCGCTGACTTACGGCTCGCCGGGAGTCCTCCACGGATCCTATAGCTACGTCATGCAAGACGACGACGGTCAGACCAGCGACGTGCATTCGATCTCCGCTGGTCTGGATTATCCAGGGGTCGGTCCCGAGCATTCCTATTGGAAGGACAGCAAGCGGGTCGAGTACACTTCCTGCCGTGACGATGAAGCCTTGGAATCGTTCGATCTTCTTGCCCGCAACGAAGGAATTCTCACCGCGCTGGAAACTTGCCATGCGCTGGCCAAGGCGGCTCAGATCGCCAAGACGATGTCACGCGATGAGCATCTGGTGATTTGCCTATCGGGTCGCGGTGACAAAGACGCTGCCGAATTGGCTCGGCTTCGCGGACAGCAATGGTAAGCCCTCTTGGGTTCCAAACCTTTAAGTAACCAAACGAAATGCGCTGAGTATGACTGCTATCGATGACTTGTTTCAGAGATTGAAGGCTTCAGGAAAAAAAGCCTTCATGCCCTTTGTGACTGCCGGCGATCCGAATATGGCTTTTACCTCCAAAGTCATCACGCGGCTCGAGCAACTCGGGTGCTCGATGGCCGAGGTCGGATTCCCCTACAGCGATCCGATCGCCGACGGTCCTGTCATCCAAGCCTCCTACACCCGGGCTCTTGGCAATAAACTCAAACTCCAGCAGATCTTCGATCAAGTCCAACAAGATCGCTCGAAATGGTCGATGCCATTGGTCGCCATGGTCTCCTATGCGATCATCCACCGCCAAGGTCCCGAGTCGTTCATCGCTGCGGCCAAGCAAGCGGGTTTCAGCGGGGTGATCGTACCGGATTTGCTCGTCGAAGAGAGCCAGATGATGTCGAGTCTGTGCCGCAAGCACGACTTCAATTTGATTCAGTTGGTCACTCCGACCACACCGCCACAGCGAGCGCTGCGGATCGCCGAGGCGTCGAGCGGCTTTCTGTATTTCGTGAGCGTCACTGGGATCACCGGCGAGCGAACCCAGCTCCCCGATGGCCTTGTCGATCGCGTCGGCTGGCTCAAAGAGCGAACGAGCTTGCCAATTTGTATCGGTTTTGGTATCTCCACGCCTGAGCATGTCAAATTGCTCTCCCCGGTCAGCGATGGATTGATCGTCGGCTCGGCGATTGTCCGATGTTTAGAAGGTGCAGCAGCCTCGGAGGAACAAGCTCTGCAAAACGCAAGCCAACTGGTATCGAGCTTGCTAGCCGCTCTGGAAACCTGAAAGGAATAGGTCGATCTGTGCGATATCGTCAATTGGACAAAATCATCGAGTTGGTTCCCGGTGAGCGAATAGTCGCCGCACGTGAACTCCATCAAGACGAAGACTATCTTCGTGACCACTTCCCCCTCTTCCCAGTCATGCCTGGGGTGATGATGCTCGAGGCTCTGTTTCAAGCCTCGATGTGGCTGATCCATGCGACCGACAATTTCGAACACTCGATGCTGACCCTCGATGAAGTCCGCAATGTCAAGTTCGCCGACTTTATGCAACCAGGACAAGTCCTGACCGTTACGGTCGAATGGGACAAAGCCGACGAGAAGACGGTCAAGGTCAAAGCGACGGGAATGCGGGGAGATGTCGTGGCCGTCAGCGGCCGGTTGATCATAGGCAAGAGGAATTTAGGCGATGGCACCGATCCTCAGATGCTCGCCTCCGACGAGTTTGCTCGGGCCGACATGCGCCGTGAGATCGAACAATTGATCGCTAAGCATTCGATTGATCAGTTGCAATAGGCTTGAGGATCACCGCTCCTAGAGGCGGGATGGTCAACTCCAACGACGCGGCTTGGCCGTGGTAGGGTTGATGAGCATCGGAGTGGATCAGTCCATGATTGCCGATCCCAGATCCACCATAGATAGGTGCATCGCTGTTGAAGATCTCGCGGTAGGTGCCAACATGGGGAACCCCCATGCGATAAGGGCGAACCACAGGGGTAAAGTTGCAGCAAACCAGCAAGTGCTCTGCTCCTGATGGATTGTGGGATTTACGAAGGTATCCCAAGACGCTGTCGTGGGCGTTTTGGCAATCGATCCATTCAAAGCCATCCCCACTAAAGTCGAATTGATGAAGCGGCTTTTCACTGACCAGCAATCGATTCAGGTCGGCAAGCAGTCTCTGGACCCCCGCGTGGGTTTCCCATTGCAAAAGCTCCCACTGGAGCTGGGCGTCATGGTTCCACTCGTGCCACTGGGCTAGCTCTCCGCCCATGAAGAGCATTTTCTTGCCCGGATGCGTCCACATGTAAGAGAACAGGAGACGCAAGTTGGCAAACTTCTGCCACAAATCTCCAGGCATTTGTCCAATGAGAGATCCTTTGCCATGCACGACCTCATCGTGCGACAAGGGGAGTTGGAAATTCTCCGAATAGGCGTAGATCAGACTGAACGTCAGGTCATTGTGATGGTGTTTGCGAAAGATCGGATCACGCCGCATGTAACGCAGCGTGTCGTTCATCCAACCCATATCCCATTTCATCGAGAAACCCAACCCTCCGACCTCTACCGGATGGCTGACTCCTGGCCAAGCCGTCGATTCCTCCGCGATGGTAACAATACCGGGATATTCTGCGTGCGATTGACGATTGAATTCACGCAGAAAGTGGATTGCATCGAGGTTCTCTCGGCCTCCCAACGAGTTGGGAATCCACTCACCTTCTTTACGAGAATAATCCAGGTACAGCATCGAGGCGACCGCGTCGACTCGAAGCCCGTCGATATGGAATTTATCGAACCAAAACAGAGCGTTGGAAATCAGAAAGTTGCGGACTTCATGCCGACCGTAATTGAAAACCATCGTCCCCCAGTCCGGATGCTCTCCTTGGCGTGGGTCTTCGTGTTCGTACAGTGCCGTACCATCGAATCGGTAGAGCCCAAGGGCATCTTTGGGGAAGTGAGCCGGGACCCAATCGATGATCACCCCGATCGAGTTTTGATGGCAGTAATCGACAAAGTACATGAAGTCTTCGGGGGTCCCATAACGACTCGTCACGGAAAAGTAGCCGGTGGTTTGGTATCCCCAGGAACCGGTGAAGGGATGCTCCGAGACTGGCATCAACTCCAGATGGGTAAAACTCATCTGCTTGCAATACTGAACCAATTGGTGGGCAAGCTCTCGATAGTTGAGCCAACCATGGTTGCCCTCCTGGCACTTTTTCCAAGAGCCCAAATGGACCTCGTAGATCGAGATCGGCTTTTGCAGGATTCGATTCTCCGCTCGCTCTTCGAGCCACTTAGAATCTTGCCATGGGTAAGGACACGGATGAGAAAACGAGTGCACAATCGAGGCGGTGCGCGGTGGGAGCTCGGAATAGAATGCGAAAGGATCGGCTTTATCGATGATCCGCCCTTCGAGAGAGCGGACGCGAAACTTGTACTTCATCCCAACGCCAATACCCGGGACAAACAGCTCCCAGACTCCCGAGGGCGATTGCTTGTGCATCGCCTGCGCGCGGCCATCCCAGTGATTAAAGTCCCCGACCACTTGGACACTTTGTGCATTGGGTGCCCAGACGGCAAAATTCACCCCGTCTTGGCCATCGACACATCGAAGATGCGCGCCGAGTTTTTCATAGAGTCGCCAGTGGTTCCCTGAACCAAACAAGTAGCGATCGAAATCGCTCAACGAAAATTCGACGCTGTATGGATCGACTTGTTCGGTCACGTTTCCAGATGCTCCAGAAAGTTTGAATCGATAGTTGGGCCGCTGCGGATCCAGACGTGGCAAGACGCCTTCGTAAAGACCCGAGGGGTGAAGTCGGCGCATGGGCAACGCAGCACCGTTGCGCTGGTCGATGACCCACGCTTGCTGAACTCCAGGGAAATATCCGCGGACCGCCCAAGCTTGCTGGTCATCGATCTCGTGAAGCCCCAAAAGATCTTTGGGGTATGGGGAAGTCCCGTCGAGAATGGTGCCGAGTGAGTCGAGGTTCAAGTGGGTCTTCACACGCGGGTCCTTTGTGCAAGGCACCCTTCAAAGGTATCAGCGCCTGGCTCGATAAGTTTCCGGTTTTGGATCGAGCATCAGCATCGATCGCACGGCATACACGAGCATTGTATCGGCTCGGAGCACGAACCTCCATATCCAACGAGCAGGTGCTGTGCACCATTCGAACCAAGTAGATTGGCAAGTTGCCGAAATATTCAGGCTTTGTTCGATTGCTTGGGCAATCTCCGGTCGCTTGTCGGCTTTGTCCAGGACGGACCGGACCTGGGCACTAGATACCCCGCAGTGGCTGGGGATCGCCCCGGAAGGGATCGAGCTCTCCGTCGCTTCTCGCGACCCGATTAACTCCGTCGCTTCTCGCGACCCGAGCAACTCCGTCGCTGCGCGTGTCATTGCCGAAAAGGATCGAGAACGAACCCGCGGAGGTTCGGAGAATTGTTCCTCTTTGGTCGGCACATCCGATGCTTTGGATGCAAGCGTTTCGACCGGAACGTCTCGTCGGTCTCCTTCGACGCGATCTTGCTGGGAATCGTAAGCCATCCAGCGGCAGGTGACCTCATGGAATCTCAATGCGACGTCGACCCTGCGCCACAAGTCTTGGTTGCGGATCGGTTGGATCGACCCGAAATGCTCCCAACAGAAATCGTTTTCGCGCCATTCGGTGAGTCCATATTGCAGGCCTCTGGCGACGTAGCGGTTGGTGGTCACCAAAGTGACTTTGCTCGGTTGGTCGAGCGCTTCGAGCCCTCGAATCACTGCCATCAGGGAGATGCGATCCGGATGGAGGATCTCTTCGTAATCCCATGCTTCGACTTTGTGTCCCGATTCGACATTTTCCAAGACGAATCGCCAGCGACTCGCATCGTCTTGGGGAAACCCAAAGGCAGGTCCAGCATTTCCCTCGCAGAACAACAGATAATGTGGCTTGGTGATGGTAATCATGCGTCGTACGGCTCGGTTTGCTAAGACGGTGATTGCTGATGCGCTCAGACAACGATAGCTTGCGCGATGATATGGTTCGAGGGTGGACTTCGAAAGTCAAACTCTGTGGATTGCCGAAAATAAAACACCGTCGATCAGACTGTGACGGTTGGGCGTATTATAATCGCTAAATCGGAAATGCAACGATGAACCTCAGCCATACACACGCAAGGCAGGCCACCACCCGTCTTCACGCCGGTGGGGCCATGACTCGTATCTACGAAATAGCTGGCAGTTACGCCTCCACCGGACGAGTCGGGTCGTAGGCTCCGAGCGCACCTGTGATGACATGGAGCTAATTAAGATCGATCGTGTTGCCGTCGGTAGCGACCAGGTGGTTGTCCAAAGGCTTTGCGAAACGCCACGCTCATGTATTCGACGTGCTGGAATCCTGCTTTCTGTGCAATCGCATCGACGGAAAGATCGGTCTGCTGCAAGAGTTCCTGGACACGCGTGAGCCTGATCATTGAGATCATCGCATGCGGCGTTTTGCCGATTGCGCTGACAAAACGGGTTTCAAGCATTCTGCGGGATAGTGCAACATGCCTGAGCACATCAGTGACCTGTATGCCATCACAAGCATGATCGCGTATGAACTGGATCGCCTTGGCTACCAACTCATCGGCCACAGCGGTGATATCCGTCGATTGACGCAAGACTAAGCCTAGCGGCGGCATCAGCCGAAATGGTGTCGAGAACCCATTCGAGAACCCAACGGTCTTGCTTGGCCTTCGATTCCCCATGGCTTGGTCGAGCCACTGGGCGGCAAAGTAACCTGCACCCACCGCATCGGGCGCGATGCTCGTCAGAGATGGTCGTGCCAGTTCGCAGAGCATCGGATCGTTGTCGACTCCAAGGACCGCGATCTGTTCGGGCACGGCGATGGATTGATTGCGGCAATGATCTAGGATGACTTGGGCGGTGATGTCATAGGCACAGAAAAGTCCAATCGGTTTTGGTAGGTGCGTTAACCAGCTAGCCAGTTCGGCCTGTTTGGTCGATAAGCTCGCGGTTCGAAAAGGGGAGGGGGTTTGATAGATATGGCACTTGGCTCCGGCTTGCTTGCAACATGCCGCAAACCCCTCGCGCCTCCAGCGAGACCAGTTCAGACCCCTTGGCCCGCAGAATGCAAAATGCCGAAATCCTCTTTCATAAAGATGATCAAACGCTAACTTGGCGATCGCTGGATCGTCGGTTTCGATCCAGGGAATATTCGCAACACGGCGAGCCGAACTCACATCGACCACCGGGATCTTTAAACTCGATACCGCTTTGGCGATCCGATCGGTCTCAATCCGGGCGATGGCACCATCGAGGCGTGTATTCTTTAACCAAGCGGGGGGAGCCGCACCCCGCTCTTGCTCGGGCAAGTAGATGGACCAAGCGTCATGCTCGCGATGGTATTTGACAATCCCTTCGAGTAACCCCCGAGCATAGGCGTTCGAGGTCTCGATCAAAAGCGCAACACTCTTGCGGCGTCTCACGGCTTTCCACTCAGAGCTAAACCGACCAACACCAAGTTCTCGACATAGCTGGCCGGTGCTGCAATGTGCTCGCGCACCAATCGACCATCCCCGCCTGAGATCACCACCGGCACCCTGGCCTTGCCCCCGATCTCCTTGCGGTAACGCTGCACTAGATAGCGAACCCCTCCGACCAACGACGCATGCACTCCAGCAGCGATCGCCTCCTCGGTGTTCTTACCCGGCAATCTGGGGAGCCGATCGATCGAGTCGGTCGGAAGCCAGGGTAGTTGATCGGTGCCAGCCGCCAAGTATTGCAACGCCAATCCGACGCCGGGCAAGATCGATCCGCCCTGGAAACAGCCGTGCTGATCGACCCAGTCGACCGTCAATGCGGTGCCAGCCTGGACGACGATCACAGGGGTCGCGGGATTATCCTGCGAATTGGCTTTCTTGCGTCGGGTGTTCCAAGCCACCGCAGCGCGAGCGGCCAAAATTCGATCGATACCCACCTTTTCTGGACGCTCGACCTGAAGCTCAATCCCCACATCGGTGTAATCGACGACTTGGGCGACAATCGACTCACCAGACTTTTTCGAGTGCTTGTCGATCGCTCGCAGGAGTCGGTCCAAGGCGTTGCGGTTGACACTGGCAATCCGAAAATTGGCATCTCCGTTCCGATGGGGCAAGCTTGTTGTCTGGTGCACCAACCAATCGTAGCCTTGGTCGTCGTCGATTTGAATCCAGCGTCGATTTTCTGAGTGGCTAGGATCCGGACGCTGTTTGCCGATCTGTTGTCCGATCGAACTCCATGAGAGCTTCAACACAGGGCTCTGGATCTTGGCCCATCCCCCATCGGACTCGATGGGGTGCTCGCAGCTACTTGTCGCGGCCCTTAGGCCACTGTTTCCGATGTCGACGAGGATCATTTCGCGAAGCTGCTATTTCGATTCGGATCGGTACTCCGCTAACAGGTCGGCGATGCGATGAACGAGCTTTCCTAAGCCCGAGCCGGTCACTGCGCTAACCAGATGAATATCTTGCCGCCCCAACTCCCTGGATAGAGACTCGTGGATATCGGCCGCATCAGGCAGTTCCGCTTTGGTGACTACGACGATCTCAGGCCGCTGAGCTAGCTCTTGGCTGTAGTGAGCCAGTTCGCTGCGTATGGTCTTGTAGTTTTCGATCGGATCAGATTGGTCCATCGGAGATGGTTCGACCAAGTGGACCAGGATCCCCGCGCGCATGATGTGCCTCAGGAAGTCATGCCCGAGGCCGTGTCCCTCTGCGGCTCCCTCGATCAAACCCGGTATGTCTGCCAGGACAAAGCTTCGATCCATGTCGGCTTGAACGAGCCCTAGGTTCGGGAACTTGGTCGTGAACGGATAGTCAGCAATTTCTGGACGAGCCCGCGAGAGTCGCGAGAGCATTGTGCTCTTGCCCGCGTTGGGCATTCCGATGAGCCCTACGTCGGCAATCGATTTGAGCTCGAGAATCAGGCGTCGTGTTTCACCGATCCCACCGGAGGTGGTCTCTCGCGGAGCTTGATTGGTCGAGCCTTTGAAGTGGGTGTTTCCCCAACCACCTTTACCACCGCGGGCGGCGACGATTTCATCGCTATCGTTGACAAGATCTCGCAGTTCCAGACCGGTTTCTTTATCGATCAGAACCGTCCCGGGAGGGACGTCCAGAATTCTGTCCTTGCCGTCTCGGCCGTGGCAATCTGAACCTAGGCCTGGTGCTCCGTGATCAGCCCGCCAGTGGCGTTGGTGCGCGAAAGAAACCAGCGAGTTGACTCCTGATTTCGCGCGGATGATTACACTGCCACCGTTGCCACCGTCACCGCCACAGGGGCCACCCCGCGGTACGTGCTTCTCGCGGCGAAAGGCCATGCAGCCATCCCCGCCTCTACCCGCAATGATCTCGATTTCAACACGATCGACAAACATAGCGGATGCCTCCAGCAGCAGCGCTGAGAGAGCGCTTTAGTTTGCCAACGGCTTGACGTTGATGCGTCGGCCTTCTTGATCGAAGTACACGTTGCCGTCGACCAAAGCGAAAATGGTGTAGTCGTTACCCATGCCGACATTGCGACCTGGATGCCACTTGGTGCCGACTTGGCGAATAAGAATGTTGCCAGGACAAACAAGCTCACCACCGAATTTTTTCACACCCAAGCGTTGTGCGTTGGAATCGCGACCGTTTCGTGTGGATCCTTGACCTTTTTTGTGTGCCATGATTCGTAGTGGATAGGTTTCTAGGAAGCAATCAGTAGATTCAATAACAATTTCCCGCGATTCGGGAGCGAGATTCTAGCGGTAAATCCACTGGTAATCAAGGCGTTCTTTCAGGCCGTATTGCTGAAGGTAGTAGTTTACCCGAGCAGGGTCATCGTAAGCTGGCTGGCCGAGGTAAATCCGATCCCGAGCCACATCCAGGGCATCCCCGGGTCGCCAGAAGTAGATTCGCAAGGTGCGTCGGAGGTATTTCTTGTCATCCCCGGAGTCGACTTGGATTTGGTAAGCGTTGGTCAAACCTCGGACATCGATTGCAAAGAAATCGAGACTTGGATCGACGTCGGTCCAGGTCGCGACTCCCCAAACGGCTCCGTCCTCGCCACCCTTACTTACCGGAAGCTCCCTGCGGGCGATTTCGATGTGGTCGACAAGCCCACCGCCAGAGACCCGTTCGCGGGCGGCGATTGCCTGAACCGCTGGCATGAGGATCTGGGCATCCATGGCTAGACGACGCTCTTTGGAGAGCAATGTAAAACGAGGGATGAAGCGAACCGAGTCGTACTGGACTCGCTTGGGTTCTCCGGGAACGGCTTCGGAATCCGACGGGTCTTTGATCACCGGTTGCAGGTCATTGCCTGTGTAGCGTACTCGGTAGAGAAGATACCAAACGGTCTTTTTCTGCATGACTCCGGTAGCGTTCGGGATGTCCACCTCGATCAAACGCATCGGTTTGAACGCGAACTCCAGTCCCCAGACCGGATGGCGAAAGGTAACGTTTTTCGACTGCACCAGCAACGTTTCAGCAGGCGAGGCGAAGTTTGGTTGATTGTTTGGGAAATCCGGGGCGGCCCAATTTAATTCCGGGTGCTTGGACACGAAATCCAAGTCAAAGGGTCCCAGCGCTGTGTCCTCGGCGTTCTGATCCGGAGGGATCACGGTCAGGACCTTGTCGGCTAATTTCCGTCCGCCGATGCCCAGTCCACTATCAGAAGAGTTGGCTGGATTTTGACCCAGAGCGACTGAACTTGCGGAAAACGCAGCGACTAAAACAACCAGAAAGACTCTGAATCGCTGCGGTTTGAAATTGGTTGAAACTTGCACGTTAAGCCCCACAAGAGAATCCCGATCATCGTGCTACGTCATCGGCACAGGCCGATAGTATAGTTTCACAATGGGGCAAATCCGCAAGAAAACTTATCCAAAATTGGCGAATTGACCAGTTGGAGAATCGGCGAGGGATAGGAAGGATGTTCCGACGGCTGATACCCACCCCTCGAGGGGAAAGAGACAGCCGACAAACGCGACCTTTGAGCCCGCGAGACTACTTCTTGCGATGGCGAATCCGGGCTCGCATCCGTCGTTTCTTGCGACCGATTTTTCGTCGCCCACGTCCAGTTTTCTTTACACCCACGAAAAAACCCCTGTGGAAATAGTCGCTTTGGAATTAGATGGTTAATTGAATACGTCAAGGGGGGGCTAGCATAGCAACGAAAAGGGTTTCGGGCAAGTCCCGCTCGGAGAGTTGGGTTTGGGAAATCGGAAAATGTGGTTTTGATGCCTCGAAGCATGACCTTGATGCTCGTTTTTAGGTCTTGGCGACTTGCGACCTGGGCCTTGAAGAGGGTTTCGAAGTCTTGGCCCAAAACCTCAACGATTTGCTGATCAATCCTTAGCTCGTGGGAGCAAAACGGGACAAACGCATGGCAGCCCGTCTTTCGCATCCACAAGGCTAGTCTGTTGCTGCCGCAAAACTCTCCGAAAAGCGGAACCTATAGCCTTGGGCTTTCGATGATCTCGCAGGGCTACTAGAATGCTGAGTAATCAAGAACGGTGCGTTATCAAGAACAGTTCGGGCTCATAGCTCAGTTGGATAGAGCAACGGATTTCTAATCCGTAGGTCGTAGGTTCGAATCCTACTGGGCCTGTTTAGATGGGGAGGACCCCAACGCAATGACGTTTCTTGCGATTTTGTTACTGCGGCGAACCACTCGGCCTGGCCCGCGAGGCGATGTCCACGATTTGATCTAAGACTTCAACGATTTCTGGATCGATCTTTTCTACGGGGACAAAGGGAACAAGGACGTGGTAATCGGTCTTGCGCATCAGCAAAGGCAAACCTTTGCTCTCATAAAGTTTTTTGAATAATGGGTCGAGAAAATCGTCGGTCGCCTTAATGTCAGGGCTTTGGCTGTCGGGCCTTGAAAGCGTTTTCAGGGCTCGGTCAAGCTCATCGATTAGGCTAGTCATCAACGTTTCCCATGAGTTTGAAAATAGCTCTCCTTCTCGACGCGTTCCCTCGTCTTTTGCCCATTGCCTAAGCGTTTCGTGATGGAGCAGATAGTTCTCGATCTCCCGACGCTTAAGCATGCACTGAACGAAGGATGGCTCGTTTTGCAGATCTATTTTCAATCGATCGAAGAGTGCAAAACCGACAAGATCCTCTTTGGCCTCGCGCAACGCGTAGAAATGCTCCCGAGCTTTGCTCGGTTGATTGGCGACATAGTGTGCAAAAGGACGTTCCAAGGCCTCAACCGCTGGATGATTTAA
>CAILTZ010000235.1 GCA_903837255.1 uncultured Pirellula sp.
AGGAAGGTGCGATGGATCGCCACATCGCGGGCATGGTAGCGGGGAATCGTGTCTTGCTTGAACGAGGTTTCGTGCTCTTCGTCGAGGATCACCAGGCCCAATTGAGGCACGGGAGCAAAGATCGCGCTGCGTGGCCCTACGACGACTTGGACATCCCCACTGCTGATGCGTCTCCATTGAAAGTGCCTTTCCGGTCCACTCATGTTCGAGTGCAAAACGGCTACGGAACGGAATCGATTTTGGAATCGGTTGCGAGTTTGTGGGGTCAGGCTGATCTCCGGGACCAAGACGATCGCTTGGCGACCAAAGCCGATCGTCTTCTCGATGGCTTGCATATAGACTTCGGTTTTTCCGCTTCCGGTAACCCCATGGAGCAGAATTGTCGAGTGCTTTTGGGAATCCAGTGCACCGAAGATCTTTTGAAGCGATACGCGTTGGTCGGTCGTCAAGGCTGGGATGGGGATCGGCTCTTCGGTACTGCCACCCTGGCTTGCCTCGTAGGTCATGACCCGTTCGGTGTAGCTTTCGATGAAACCTGTTTCGCGAAGTTTTTTGATAACGCCATCGGAGCAGTTGGCTAGGGAGCGGAGTTGTTCGGGAGCGAGGGGCTCGTTGGCCAGGATCAGTTGCAGGAGTGTTTGGCGTTGTTTGATAGGGAGCGATTGGACAAAACCGTCGTCGGAGGCTTTCTCGGTGGGGCGCAGGAGCATTTGATTGCGAGTCCCAGCCCCGGCTCTGACCCCTGCGGGGATCACGGCTTCGAAGACTTGGCCTGCGGGGACCAGATAGTATTTGCTCATCCAGCGGACGAGCTCGATGAGGTTGGGGCTACAAAGTGGAGACTCATCGCAGCATTGCAGGATTGGCTTGAGCGTTTGCCGATACTGCTTGAGCGTCTCGACGCCGAGGGTATAGCCAGTGATTTCGCGGTCCCCTTTTCCCAGCGGGACGATCACGCGCATGCCTGGGAGGATCTTGGTCGAAAGCTCGTCGGGGATGCGATACGAATACGGTCCGAAGGGGGCTTCGGGGAAGACCACGTGAGCGGCCAAGACGGTCGCTTGCGCATCGATTTCCCAAGGAGCCTCATCGCTGGGAAACAGTTCGCCTTGTCGATGGTCGCTCATTTACCGGCCGATGTTATCCGTTGGATACCTTGAATTGCATTGCTGGTGCTGTAGCGATTCGAATGATCGCGTATGGGTTTAGCAGATTCTTTTTTCGATTTCTGCCACGACGCTATCGATTGGGACTCGCCATTGCTCCATCGAATCGCGTTCTCGGATGGTGACGGTTCGGTCGACGAGTGTTTGGCTATCGACGGTGATGCAGTAGGGCGTACCGATTTTGTCCTGTCTCCAGTAGCGTTTTCCGATCGCTGCCTTTTCATCGTAGAAGACATTGAACTTCTTTTTGAGAGCTCCGTAGATTTCTGCGGCGATTTCAGGCATGCCGTCTTTCTTGACCAGCGGCAGGACGGCGGCTTTGTAGGGAGCGATTCGTGGGTGGAATCGCATCACGACGCGAGACTCGAACTTACCGCCGGACTCCGAGGACTGGACTTCGGTGTAAGCTTGGCAGAGGAATGCCAACATGGCTCGATCGGCCCCGGCTGAGGGTTCGATGACATGGGGGGTAAAGCGTTCGCTTGTCAGATCGTCTCGGTAGGTTAGGTCCTTGCCACTACCTCGGTGGCGAGGGCTACCCTGCTCATCGACTTCGACTTCCAAGGGTCGTTTTTTGGGATCGAGTTTTCCTTCGGAGTGGCTTCGCAGGTCAAAATCGCCGCGATGAGCGATGCCTTCGAGCTCTCCGTACTCACCGGGTGGAAGGAACGGGAACGCGTATTCGATGTCTGCGGTGCCGCACGAGTAGTGGCTCAGTTCGTCTTGTTCGTGCTCACGAAGTCGCAGTCTCTCCGAATCGAGTCCGAGGTCTTTGTACCATTGGAGACGGCGGTTTCGCCAGTACTGGTACCAGTCGGCTGACTGATTGGGGTGGCAGAAGAATTCGATTTCCATCTGTTCGAATTCACGCGAGCGGAAGGTGAAGTTTCTCGGGGTGATTTCGTTTCGGAAGCTTTTTCCGATTTGGGCCACGCCGAACGGAACGCGGATGCGAGTGCTATCGACGACGTTTTTGAAGTTCACGAAGATGCCTTGGGCGGTCTCGGGTCTTAGAAACGCTGCGCCTTCTTCGCCGCTGAGGGCTCCGACGTAGGTTTTGAACATCAGGTTGAATTCGCGAGGGTCCGTCAGCGTTCCGATCTCGTCGGTATCAGGGCCGAGCAGATTGGCTCTCTCGGCGCTGGTGAGTTTGTCGAGAGTCAGGACCCGCTCTTCGAACTGGATTTTTTCGATATCCTTGGAACGCAAGTTGAAGAGTTTCAGAGCCCGCCGTGTGATGTCTTCTTGCTCTTGTTCGGGTTCGGCCATGGTGGTCACGAAAACACGTTTCTGGTCGTGGGTCACCCAGCGCCCTCGGACTTGGTCAAAGCGGTAACGCTTCTTGGTTTTACGGCAGTCGACCATGTAATCGTGGAACAGATCGTAGTGTCCGGAGCACTTCCAGACTTGTGGATGCATGATGATGGTGCAGTCCAAGCCGACCATGTCGTAGGTGCTCGGGGCGTTTTGAGGTTGAGCCAGTTCGTTGTGGTTCTGGTACATGTCCTTCCACCAAGCTTCCTTGATGTTGCGTTTGAGCTCGACGCCCAGTGGACCGTAATCCCAAAAGCCATTCAATCCGCCATAAATTTCGCTAGATTGGAACATGAAGCCATTGGCTTTGCAGTGGGCGACGAGCTTGTCCATCAGGTTTTCAACAGTCATAGGCTTGTAGCGATGCTGGATAGTTGGGTTGGTGAGTTCGGAGAAAGCGATCAGTAATTTACCGAAAAATCGTTGGCTAGGGTCGTCGAGCGACGGTGACTCTGGGTAGACCAGCGAGATCTTTGATGGTTCGCAGGTCGGACCACGGCCCGCTTGGCGTCGAAGCCCCGCTTGGCGTAGCAGTACTGGCGAGGAGTTCTGTGCACTGACTTGCGATCATGGGGGAATGTTCGAAGATCAGCCAGCCACCGGGTTTTAGCTTTACGGCGGCTTGGGCGACGAGTCTTTCGATAATTTCCATGCCGGAGGGGCCTGAGACCAAGGCGATTTTCGGTTCGTAGTCACGGACCGACTTGTCGAGCTTTTGGTATTCCAGGTCGGACACATAAGGCGGATTGCTGAGGACAAAATCGCAGGAGGAGTCGGCAAGCGGTTCGAGCAAATCTGCCTGGAAGGTTTCGACGCGGTCTTGGACGTTGTGTTGTTCGATATTTTGCTTGGCGACTTGCAAGGCTTCTGGAGACAGGTCGGTAGCGACGATGCTTGCAGTGAGGCCTAGTCGCTGAGATTCCTTGGCGATGGTTATCGCGATGCAACCGCTACCGGTGCAGGCATCGGCGATGAGAAATGGGCCTTGGGCTTTTTTGAGCCTATCGATGCATTCGGTGATGATGTGTTCGGTTTCATTGCGGGGGATCAAGCAGGCTTGGTTGACCGCAAAAGAAAGGGAGAAGAACTCCTTTCTTCCGACCAGATACGCGACCGGTTCGCCCGAGGCTCGGCGTTTGACTAGGTCGCGGAAGATGGCTTTGACGCTCTCGGGGGGTTCTTCGTTGAAGGCCGCGTAGAGGTCGATGCGTTGGCAGTTTCGGGCGTGTGCGAAGAGGACTTCGGCATCGAGCCTTGGGGAGGGTGAGCCCTGCTTTTTGAGGTGCTCGGTAGTCCATTGGAGCATGCGCAGGATTGTCCAAGCTTCGCTTTGTGTTGAACCGCTATCGCTCATGTGACTGCATCCTTGCTCGGGTGTGTGGCTCTTGGTGGTTGGTGCGATTAGGCTGCTTGGTCATCTCGAAGCATAGCGCGTTCGTATTCTAGGAGGGCTGAAGAGACCGGTTCTAGGTTGCCGGTCATGATTTGATCCAGTTTATAGAGGGTCAAATTGATGCGGTGATCGGTGAGTCGATTTTGGGGGAAATTATAAGTCCGGATTCTCTCGGAGCGGTCCCCGGAGCCGATCAGCGACATACGTTCTTTGGAACGCTCCTGGCGTTCCGATTCGCGTTTGGCTTCGTAAAGCCGGGTTTTCAAAACGCGGAGGGCTTTGGCGAGGTTTTTGTGCTGGCTTTTTTCGTCCTGGCACTGCACGACGACGCCCGTCTCGAGGTGGGTGAGTCGGACGGCCGATTCGGTTTTATTGACGTGCTGGCCACCGGGACCCGATGCGCAGAATTTATCGAGCCGATAGTCTTCGGGTTTGAGTTCGATTTCGATGTCTTCGGGTTCGGGCATCACCGCCACGGTGGCAGCCGAGGTATGCACGCGACCTTGGGCCTCGGTTTCCGGAACCCGTTGGACGCGGTGTCCACCGCTTTCGAATTGGAGTTCTCGATACGCCCCATCGCCTTCGAGCGAAAGGATGATTTCTTTGAAGCCACCGCGTTCGCTGGCGCTCGAGTCCATGATCTCAACTTTCCAGCTTTTGGACTCCGCGTAACGACGATACATTTCAAAAAGATCGCGGGCAAACAGGGCGGCTTCTTCGCCACCGGTACCGGCTCGGATTTCCATCACGCAGCGGGTTCGGTTGGCATCTTCGCCGCCGACAGAGAGTTCGAGCAGTTCGTCCCAGATGCTCTCGCGTTCTTGGCGAATCGCTGCGGCTTCCTCGTCAGCCATGGCCTTTTCATCCTCATCGGCCGATGCGAGCATCGCAGCGAGGTCTTTGATATCTTCGGAGAGCTTCTTGTAACGGCGGTACTTCAAGGCAGTTTTGGAGAGCCCGCCGTGTTCGCGTAGGATGTTGGCCATGTTCCCGGTCTCGCCTGCCAAGACCGCCGGGTCGGACATCATCTGCTCTAGCTCGGTGAAGCGTTCTAGGTTTTGTTCGAGTTGTTCGCGGATCTTCATGGAGCTGGGACTTGGGATTCGAGAGGAAGCGACAAAAAAAAACGCTGCAAGTTGCGTTGGCAATCATGCAGCGTGCAGTTTGTTAGATTGCCATCGACGCTGGGCTTTGAGTCCAGCCAAACGCGATGGGGTCGCTACTTCTTCTTCGGAGCCGGTTTCTTTGCGGATTGGAGGCTGGCGTAGGTGCCTGCTGCGAATTTGTTTTGAAACTTCTCGATCCGACCAGCCGTGTCAACGAACTTCAGCTTGCCGGTGTAGAACGGGTGGCAGACATTGCAAATGTCGACCTTGAGTTCCTTGCGGGTGCTGCGGGTGCTGAAGCTGTTCCCGCAACCGCAGGTCACTTTGGTTTCGAAGTACTTCGGGTGGATGCCATCTTTCATGATCGAGACCTATGCAAGCCGATTGGTAGTTGGGGAAGCCGTTTGAGGTTGGGTTAGAAGCTCCGCTGAACTGCGGAAATCAAGGACGGGAATTTATAGACGAAATCCAGGGGAAATCAACGTCAAAACGGCCAAAATCCGGGCCGACCTTCACCCATTCAACCTTGGGGCCGCGGCTTGTTCGTCGGAAATTGTCCCAGAACAGCTTGGTGGGATTAGCCGCCGGACTTTGGTAGAACCAGGGCGTGCAAGGCCATGATTCCGCCGGCTGTGAGAAGCACAAACCCCAGCCATCGGGGGGGCCGCAACGTTTTCTTGGGCGAAGGCGCTGTCTGCATAAAGACATTGGTAGCCATGGAGTTGGCATCCACCGTCTTGGTTTTCATGACTTTGTGCAGCGCTCGGGTACTGGTCTCGTTGAGCACAAAGCTGTCAACCAGCCGGAACTGAAGTCCGAGCAAAAGCAAAATCACTCCCAGCATGAAGTAGCGATTGCGTTCAAATTTCATGGTTTCTTTGGCACTAGGGCTATAAAACAACACCAACGTTCTTGGGGGATCGGACTCCTTGGACTGTCGCAATCAACGAATCCT
>CAILTZ010000236.1 GCA_903837255.1 uncultured Pirellula sp.
AACAAGGAGGTCTTCGACGGCAAGATCACCACCGAGATCACCCCCCTGGACGTCTTCTATCCGGCCGAAGACTACCACCAGAACTACTACAACCTCAATAAATCCAAAGGCTACTGCCGAGCCGTGATCATTCCCAAGCTCAAGAAATTCGAAGAAGTCTTTTCGGATATCAAGAAATAACAGGGACCGCTAATGCACGCTAATAACCGCTGATCGAAAACCACAAGATACGTCCCCATAAAACCCCAGGGTTCTTTATCTGCGTCCCATCAGCGTCTATCAGCGGTCCACCTCTGCGGCTCCATCAGCGGTCCGGTTCCTGCGGTTCCATCAGCGGGCGACCATGTACAGCGCACTGGCACCAGCGCGCTTGACCATGTCATAAACATGCAGTGCATCGCCAGCCAGAATGCTGTCGTCGGGATCGACAATGATCGGCACATCGGCCCGAACCTTGAGGATCCCCTGGAGTCGGTCCTGGATCTCTTGTAGCGAACCAACCGCCAAGCCGTTCCATTGGTACTCAATCTGATTTGCTTGCCGCGTGATCTTGATCACGCAGTCGTGGATATCCTCCTGCGGCGGGCTCGGCGGTGTATCTTGAGACTCCCCGAGAGTCGAATCGGATCGAGCCGATACGGAGCTTGGTAAGAGTTTTTCCAAACGCTGAAACGACGAGGTGGTCAAGAAGAAGACCAGCAGGAGAAACACCACATCGATCATCGGCGTCATCATGCTATCGAGCGATGTTCGGCCCCGAGGGTTCGTGTAATTGGTCTTCATCGATCCTCCTCGTACACAGCAAAGACGATGTCCGAATTCCCGGTCACCGCACAGAGCTTGAGCAGTTTCGCGATGGGAGCATAAGCCGCCGATTTATCGGTTCGAATCCGAATCCGAATCGGATTTTTCCCGTTCTCCGCCATCTTTATAAGAATCAAGTTTTGCATCTGATCGAGCGGCACGCTGGCGTTGTTGACCAAGTACGAGCCGTCCGAGGGAATCTGAATCGTCAGAGTGGTGCGGTCGGAAAAGTCGGAGATCCCAGACCCGGCCACAGGAAGTTCCAGAGGTAGAAAATTTTCTTGCTTGGCCAAGTGGCTGCTGACCAAAAAGAAAATGATCAACAGAAACGTCACGTCGATCATCGGTGTAAGATTGATCGATACGCCTCGACTGCCTGGATAGTTGGGAACACGCATAGGGGATCTCCGGTGCGTGGATTATAGCAAACCCTGGGCTGTGCGTTTAGGTGTTCTTGACACCCTGTCGGCTGGCGACCAGGATGAATCCTCGAGCTTACTTAATCTGTCGATTCGATCCCTTAGAACTCAGAAACCAACGGCGTACATGCGAGTCGCGTATTTGGATTGTTCCAGTGGCATTAGTGGGGATATGACCCTGGCAGCTCTTGTCGACTGCGGTGCGAACCTTGCGGCGGTCCAAGCTGCCGTGGCCTCGATGGATTTGGGGGCAACGCTTTCGATTTCCACGGTTCGCAAGCGAGGTTTCCGGGCCCGAAAGCTTCAGATCGCTGCACCAGAGGATCCAGTCCATCGAGACTTGGATCAAATCCTCGAGTGCATTACGCGGGGGAGTCTCAGCCCCAATGCTAGGCGAATTGCGATAAGGATTTTTGAACGACTCGCCCGTGCCGAATCCGGAGTGCATGGGATAACGATCGATCAGGTTCACTTTCATGAGGTCGGAGCGATCGACTCGATCGTCGACATCGTCGGCTGCGCGGTGGCGTGGGATGAGCTGGCAATCCAGCGCGCGGTCGCGTCGCCGATTCCCACCGGGACTGGCTTTGTTCGTATCGCGCACGGACATGTTGCCGTGCCAGCTCCGGCTACGGCAGAGTTGCTCAAAGGGGTTCCGATCGCAGAGTGCAACGTTCAAGCTGAGCTGACGACTCCGACCGGTGCGGCGATCCTGGCAGAACTCGTCAGCACCTACGGTCCATTGCCCTCGATGCAGATTCAATGCATTGGATCGGGTGCTGGAACTCGCGAATTGGAAGATCGCCCGAACCTGCTGCGGATCTTCCTCGGCCAAGCCTCTGAGGACTCCAAGGTCGCCGGTTTTGCGAGCGACAGCGTCGTTGTATTCGAGACCAATCTCGACGACATCCCAGGCGAGCAGATCGGCTTTGCCATCGAGCAGCTTTGGGCAGCCGGGGCTCTGGATGTGTTCACCACGTCGATTCAGATGAAGAAAAATCGTCCAGGAACCCTCCTGAGCGTGCTTGCAAGTCCCGACACAGCCCAACGCATCGAACCATTGATTTTTGAGCATACAGGGACTCTGGGCATTCGCAAATCGATCCAGCAGCGCAGCATTCTCGAACGCCAAATCGTTGAGGTAGAGAGCCCGTGGGGCAAGGTCCCGTGCAAGGCGGTTGTCTATCCGGATGGTTCGCGATGCCTTTCGGCAGAGTACGAAGCCTGCCGAAAGATCGCCTTGGAAAACGGCCTGAAACTCAGCGATGTGATTCGCAGGATCGAGAGCTCATGAAAATTGGCCTGTAAGGGTTCTCGAAAGTATGATCGAATAGCCAAGCAGAAAGTTCGAAAAAAGGTGCTCCATGTCAGCTGGGATCGGCCAACGCCCAAACGCAAATCCAACATCAAATGCCGCTCGCAGCGTGGCCGTCGTGGACATCGGTTCGACCAGCATACGAATGGCGATCGCCGAGATCGAGGGGCAAGGCCAAGTTCGAACGCTTGAAGAGGTCTCACGGGCTGTACCGTTGGGCAAGGACACCTTTACAACCCAGCAGATCTCTCGCCAGAGCATCGAAGAGTGCGTGCGGATCCTGCGAAGTTATCGCCGATTGATGCAGGAATATGGCATCACTCGCCCCGAACAAATCCGAGTCGTGGCCACCAGCGCCGTGCGGGAAGCTAGCAACCGCTTGGCATTTATCGATCGTATCTATATTGCGACCGGAATCGAAATCAGGATTCTCGACGAAGCTGAGGTCAATCGGATCACCTACATGGGGATCCAACCACTCCTGCAGCTCAACCCTATCCTTGCATCGGTCAAAACGGTCGTTGTCGAAGTCGGAAGTGGCAGCACCGAAATCCTTGTTGTTAGCGCCGGGAACATCCAGTTCTCCAACACCTACCGACTCGGGTCGCTGAGGATGCTCGAACAGGTGGATCGTTTCAAGACATCGCATGCCAAGCAGCGAGCGATCCTCGAGACACAGATCCGGCGCATCGTCCACCAGATCTCCGAACATGTCGGCGAAACGGCGATTCAGATGGTCGCCATCGGTGGCGATGTCCGTATGGCCGTCAAGAACATCGACTCGGTCGTCGCCGATGGTGAATTGCATCGCGTCTCTGCCGATGCGCTGATGGCCTTTGCAAGGCAAATTGGAAATCTGCATGAAGACGAATTGGTCAGCCGCTATTCCATGAGCTTTGCAGATACCGAAACGCTCTGGCCGGCCCTCATGAGCTATGCACTGCTTGCCAAGGAATTCAAGAGCGATCAGTTGTTTGTCGCCGATACGAACCTTCGCGACGGCCTTCTAACCGAACTTAGTGTCCGCGATGCTTGGACAGTGGAACTGCGAAACCAAATCATTCTATCGGCGATCAACCTTGGCAAACGCTTTGCCTTCGATGAATCACACGCACGGCACGTGGCGACACTCTGTCGCAAACTGTTTTTGGATCTCATGCAAGAACATCAGCTCGACCAACGCATGGAATTGATCCTTTACCTAGCGGCCCTGCTGCATGAAATCGGAAGCTTTATCAGCACCCGATCCCACCACAAACATGCCATGTACATCATCCGCCACAGCGAACTCTTCGGACTCTCCGAACGGGATCAGCTTCTGTTGTCTTTGGTCGTGCGCTACCAACGACGATCCTCACCGCAACCTGAACACGAAGGCTACTCGAACCTGGATCGAAATGATCGAATCGCAGTGGCCAAAATGGCCGCTATCCTCAGACTTGCTATCGCACTCGATGAGTCCCGCTCCGAACAAATCGGTACCATCCGCTGCATCAAAGAAGAAAATCGCCTCGTGATCATCACACGAGGAAGCCAAGATGTATCGCTCGAACAGATGACCATCCGCCAAAGCGGTGATCTGTTCGAGGAAGTCTTCGGTTTGAGCGTGGCGCTAAGAAACGAACTCGAATAAGCCCAACCGATTGCAAGCCCAACCCATCACGGGCAGACAGCCAATAAAAAAACCCCCTTGCGGAGGTAAATCGATTCGGGGGAAAAAGTGCTTAAAACCCTTTGAACGTGACGACGTTTAGCCACTTTCACCAGGCTCGACTCCCGGCGGGTACGCCTCTTTCTCCCTCGAACCGACTCTGTAATTATGCACTCACCCAAAACGCAGACAAGAAAAACGAGGGTTTTTTCTCCACCGCGGCCCCTTGCCCGCGTCCAATATTCCAAATCTAACGACTCTATCTCCTGGGTTCTCTTTGACATCCTCTGCTTTGCGATCAAACTAAAGAACCGATCGTTCCTAAACCCCTCAATTACCCACCTGAAACTCCCTATGTCTGTCGTTTCTGCTTGTCGACTCTGCGGTCTGCTCGCGATCCTCACCCTAGCTAGCGCTACGGCTTATGGTCAACCTTTCCCAAACCGCAAATACGGCCAAGAGGATAAATTTCGTCAACTCGAAGAAGTCCTCCCAACCCCGAACTCTTACCGCAGCGCGAGTGGCGAGCCGGGGCCAGACTACTGGCAGCAGCGGGTCGACTACACCATCGACGTGCGATTGGATGAATCCGACCACTCGATTCACGGCTCCGAAACGATCCGGTATCGAAACCAATCTCCGCACTCTCTGCGGTACCTGTGGGTCCAACTCGACCCGAACATCTTCGCCCCAGACTCCGACGCCAATCGAACACGGCCGGGCCGTATCGGCTTTGGAAACCGCGCGTCGATGTCCGAACTCGACGCGATCCTCGAACGAACCCAGCGCTTTGACGGCCGCTGTGAGATCCAAGGCGTCACCGATGCCCAAGGAAGAGGACTCGATACATTTACCGTCGATACCATGATGCGGATCGATCTGCCTGAACCGCTCCTGAGCGGCCAGGAGTTCTCGCTGAAAATCCAGTGGTCCTATCGGATCAACAACTCGAAACTCATCGGCGGTCGCACCGGCTATGAGCCCTTCGAA
>CAILTZ010000237.1 GCA_903837255.1 uncultured Pirellula sp.
CTTTTTTCGAGCTGACTTCTTTCGAGCTGACTTCTTTGGTCTGGGTCTTGATGACTGCTGCTTTTTTCTTGGCCATGCTGATTCTCCAAATGTCTTTCTTTTAGGCTCGCTGCCCGTTTGCTCCCAAAGCGTGGTCCGACTCATGTCAGGCTGTGAATCACTACCTTGAGTACATATCTCATCATAGAAGATCTAAGCGATGCAATGTTGTTGCTCACATCATGAAAGATGAGAAAAATTGCAAGAATTCTATCGCTTTGGGCTTTTCCTGATTTGGCTCCAGTGCAAGTTTCCTGGGTGAAAGGGCCAAAGTGCCCTGAGCAGGTGGCGTTTACCATGGCCGTTTTGCTCCTTCGTTTGGAGCCCAAACGCTCCATCCTGGCGGGCTCGGTTGAATTCCCCGCTGTTGGGGGATCGGGCCGTCGGCGATATACTATCGCCAACCATCCGAACCTATCGAAGGAATCCCCATGCAAATCCAACGAAATCCCACCCGAAGCGTCCGCGTCGGGTCGATCACTATCGGCGCAGGACACCCTATCGCAGTCCAAAGCATGACTGCCACGCACACGACCGATATCCCCGCGACCGTCGCTCTGGTCAACGACCTGCACCATGCCGGCGCGGATGTCGTCCGTATCGCCGTCGATAGCGACAAAGACGCCGCCGCCTTAGCCGAAATCCGTAAACAAACCTCCGCCAACCTCTCGGTCGACCTGCAAGAAAACTACCGACTCGTCACCCAAGTCGCCCCGCACGTCAACAAGGTCCGCTACAACCCAGGGCACCTGTACCACCACGAGAAATCCAAACCCTGGCAAGACAAAGTCAAATTCATTGTCGAAGCCGCCGCGGCCAACGACTGCGCTATCCGCGTCGGAGTCAACTGCGGCTCGGTCGACCCGGCCATCAAAGACAAATTCGATCCGCACGACTCGATCGGCCCAATGCTCGCCAGCGCCACCGAACACTGCGAACTGCTCGACTCGATCGGCTTTAACCGCTACGCCGTGTCCCTCAAAGACTCCGACCCTTCGAAAGTCGTCGAAGTCAACCAACGCTTCGCACAACTTCGTCCCGATGTGCCGCTCCACCTAGGGGTCACCGAGGCCGGCCTGCCCCCCGACGGCATCATCAAAACCCGCATCGCTTTCGAGCAGCTCATCGGCCGCGGGATCGGCGATACGATCCGCGTCTCGCTGACGGTCCCGAACTCCCAAAAGTCGATGGAGATCCAAGTCGGCCGGCAAATCGTCGACGATATCTACGCCGGTCGCCTCCGCTCGGTCGTCGCCTTGGACCCCTCCAAGCTCAACATCATCTCGTGCCCAAGTTGTTCGCGGGTCGAGAACGAGGCCTTTGTCGAACTGGCCCAACAAGTCAAAGAGATGACCGCTTACGCGAAAGATTACGCGATCACCATCGCCGTGATGGGATGCCGCGTCAACGGTCCAGGGGAAACCGACGATGCCGACCTGGGACTTTGGTGCGGGCCCGCCAAAGTCAATCTCAAACGACGAAGCGAACCGATAGGGGCCTTTGGCTACGACGAAATCCTGCCTAAACTCCGGCAAGAGCTCGACGCCCTGATCGCCCAACAACAATCCTCTCAAGCTTCGTAATCCACATCTCTGCAATGACCACACCTCATGACTCGGGCGCAGCAACTGGCGATGGAGCGACTCCCAGTGCGGATCGCCAAGCTCTCACCGATGCCAGCACTTGGGTCGTGAAGGTCGGTTCGCGTTCGCTGACCGACGAGTCTGGCAGGCTCGATTTGGACCAGGTCGCCAATCTTGCGAACCAACTCGTGGCCCTGTGCCAACTCGGTAAACAAGTCATCCTGGTTTCGAGCGGTGCGGTTGCAAGCGGCATGGGGAAGCTGGGTCTCAAGTCCCGTCCCACCGATCTTGCGACCCTGCAAGCCGTCGCGGCGATCGGCCAAGCCCACTTGATCCAAGTCTACGAAAAGACCTTTGCGACGCACTCCAAGCACGCCGCGCAGATCCTGCTAACTGCGACCGAACTCGATGACCGGGTGGCTTATCTGAATGTCCGAAACACCCTGTCACGGCTGTTGGAACTCGGAGCCATTCCGATCATCAATGAGAACGATTCGGTAGCGGTCGATGAATTGAAAACCACGTTTGGCGACAACGATCGACTTGCAGGCATGGTCGCTGGTCTGATGCACGATAGCGCGCTGGTGATCCTCAGCGATGTGCATGGCCTCTACGACCGCGATCCACAGGCACCCGGAGCGATCGTCCTCTCGACGGTATCGAAGATCGACGAGAGCGTCGAAGAGCTCGTGCGCGATCGCAAGACCGGGATCAGCAAAGGGGGCATGGCCAGCAAGCTCACGACGGCCAAATTTCTCATCCACAGCGGCCAAGCCGCCGCGATCGCTTGGGGACGCGAGCCGGACGTACTGATCCGGCTGGCCCGCGGCCAGGTGCTCGGCACCCTGTTTTTGCCACAGCCCAAGTCGCTGGTGTCCCGCAAGCGATGGATTGGTTTTTCGACCAAGCCCAGCGGTAGCATCAGCGTCGACGAAGGGGCAAGTGCCGCGATGAAGCGAGGAGGCTGTAGCTTGCTCGCTATCGGCGTGCGGGATGTATTTGGAGAGTTCGGAAAAGGGGATATCATTTCGGTGCTCGACCCGGGTGGCAACGAGATCGCCAGGGGGCTCAGCAATTACAATGCGACGCAGGTCAAGATGATACGCGGTTGCCATTCGGATCGCATCGAGCAGATCCTCGGCCAGTGTCCTTATCAAGAGATAATCCACCGCGACAATCTGACCGTCATGTAAAGCGGGCATGCCAAACCGTCCGATAGATAGCAATTGAAACGATGCAGCAAGCCGACCCGAGCGATTCGAAAGCCAACTGGAACCAGCGCGAGAGCGTGTTGCTTGCCCGCTACGCCATGCATTCTTGTGATTCCCAAGGTCGCGAGCATCCCGAGCACGAGCATCCTTATCGGGGTCCA
This sequence comes from uncultured Pirellula sp., assembly GCA_903837255.1. Classification (GTDB taxonomy): domain Bacteria; phylum Planctomycetota; class Planctomycetia; order Pirellulales; family Pirellulaceae; genus JBKCUI01. Next base: position 2,995 of record CAILTZ010000237.1, read on the forward strand.
TTCCAGCGCGACCGCGATCGGATTTTGCATAGTTCCGCATTCCGCAGGCTCTCTGGCAAGATGCAGGTTTTCACCGGCGACATGGGTGACTATCACCGAACGCGCCTGACCCATACGCACGAAGTCGCCTCGTTGGCACGTACGATCGGGCGAACTTTAAGGCTCAACGAAGATTTGATCGAGGCCATGGCGTTGCTTCACGATATCGGCCATCCACCTTTTGGCCACTGCGGCGAGGACGTGCTCTCAGATTGCTTGAAGCATCACGGTGGATTTTCGCACAATCAATTCGCGATGGATTTGGTCACCAAGATCGAGCAGCGGTACACCGATTATCCGGGTTTGAACTTAACCCATGAGGTTTTATCTGGACAGCAGTTTCGATCCGACAAGCGGAACAGTGAGACTCAGATGCTCGAGATCCAGGTCGTCGACGCGGCCGATAGCATCGCTTATGATTCCCATGATGTGGATGATGCGCTGAAGCTTGGGCTTTTGGAGTGGCGGCAGCTCGATGGTCTTGAGCTTGTCGAGCGTGCCAAGCGATCGGTTCCGTTGGATTCCATCGAGGAGAGCTTGCGTCGCCCGCTGTTGGTACACACCCTGCTGGATCTTCAGATGGGGGATTTTCTACGGCACTCCAGTGAGCTACTTCAACCCGTCGCTGGGTTAACATCGCAAGAGGTATGTCAAGCTTGTATCAAGTTACAGATGAGCCCTGGGATCGAGCAGGAGAAGCGTCAATTGGAGCGGTTCCTTTTCGAGAACGTCTACCGGCATGAGCGGCTAGTCGAGGTTCGGGACAAGGCCGCGATGCGGCTAAGGCAGCTATACAAATCACTCGCAGGTCATCCAGAGAGATTGCCCGAGCGGGCTAGAAATTGGGCAAGGAGTTGGGGGGACCAGCGAGCCGTGGGAGCTTATTTGGCCGGGATGACCGACCGGTTTTGCGACGAGCAGTATTTGTTACTCGTCGAGATGGGGAGGCCTTGCGGAGTGGACTGGAGTTAGAGAGCCCAACTTCATCAATGTCCCGATTTGACGGTATTGGGAGTTACAGCCCAGAGGCTAACGGAACGCTACACACCTCTAGATCGCATCTAAATCAAAAAAGTTCACCCATAAATCGATTTCCGCTAATTTTGGGACTGTTTGGGGCCTGTTACTTTCGATAGCCTTAATCGATAGTCTTAACAGAGAGTTCAAGTCTCACAATAACGTTTTGATTCCTCAAAGGGGTATCACCTATGTTCAAAAGCAAGCTCCCCCCCAATAAAAGGCATGCCAATAAAAGGCATGCCAATAAAGGCCATGCCAATAAAGGCCATGATAGTAAATGGCGTGAGGGTTTCACGTTGGTGGAGCTCTTGGTCGTGATTGCGATCATAGGGATTTTGGTTGGATTGTTGTTGCCGGCTGTGCA
>CAILTZ010000238.1 GCA_903837255.1 uncultured Pirellula sp.
CTTGGTCGATCGATTCCCTGAGATCCCTTTGTATGGGATCAACCTGTTGCAGACCAAGGTTCAGCTTGTGGAATTCAACATGCAGTTTCGCCGACCGGAGAAAGCCAAGCAGTCGCTCTCCGAGGCCACTGCACTTGCTGAAAAGATGCTCGAATCGGGCGCAGCGCGCCAGCCCGTGGTGCGCGCGATCCTGGAGCGTCTGAGAGAGCGCAAAATCGCTTTAGAAACTCGTCCCGAATCGGAGAAACCCTGAGATGCTCGATGGCATGCGCGAAAAATCAATTGGACTTCCAGCGACGCTGATTTATGTGGCGATTCTCTGGACGCTGTACTCGGTCGGGATTTGCCGAGCAAACCAAGAGAGCTTCGATGAAACCCGGCCGAATATTGTTTTCATCCTGGCTGACGATTTGGGATGGGGTGAATTGGGTTGCTACGGCCAAACGAAATTGCAGACCCCAAACTTGGATCGACTCGCCAGCCAAGGGATGCGATTCACGCAGCATTGCAGCGGCGCACCGGTGTGCGCTCCGTCGCGTTGCGTGCTGATGACTGGCAAGCACCTGGGCCATGCCCAGATCCGTGGCAACCGACAAGCCAAATTAAGTTTTCCGGAGTTTAGCGAAGGGCAGCATCCGATTCGCGACGAGGTGATCACGATTGCCGAGGTGCTCGGCAAAGCAGGCTATGCGACCGGAGCCTTTGGCAAATGGGGGCTCGGACCCGTCGGCAGCACCGGAGATCCGAACCGACAGGGCTTTGACAAATTCTTTGGGTACAACTGTCAAGCCGTCGCGCACAGCTACTATCCGGAGTTTCTTTGGGACAATTCAAAACAAGTCCGGCTCAACGAAAAAGGGACTTCGGGGCATCGCAAGCCCCCCGAGGGTCCCATCGTTGCTAGCGACTGGGTCGGCCAAAACTACGCACCCTATCGGATGATCCAGCAGGCCGAGGCGTTCATCGAAGCCAACGCCAAGCGACCTTTCTTTTTGTATGTTCCATGCATCGAGCCCCACGTAGCGATGCATCCGCCGGTTGAAACGCTCGATCGGTTTCCCAAAGAGTGGGATCAACAAGAGTACCGAGGTGGCAACGGTTATTTGCCACATCCTCGTCCCAGAGCGGCCTACGCTGCCATGATCTACGATCTGGATCGACACGTCGGCAGGATCTTGGATGCTTTGGACAAACATGGCCTGACCGATAAGACTCTCGTCGTCTTTTCGAGCGACAACGGGGCCACGCACGCGGGCAACAATGAACCGGACTTTCATGTCGGGGGTGCCGATCCGAAATTCTTTTCGAGCACCGCCAACCTTCGAGGCTTCAAAGGAAGCGTCTACGAGGGTGGAATACGCGTGCCGATGATCGCACGATATCCCGGTGTCATTCCAGCTGGCCAAGTCGCGACCACACCGAGCTACTTTGCCGACTGGTTCCCGACGCTTTGCGATGCAGCAAAGATCTCCAAACAGGATGTTTCTTATCCGGAGAACATCGATGGAGTAAGCATTTGGTCGGTGTTGCAAGGAGCAGGGACTTTGGACAAGCGACCGGCCATGGTCTGGGTTTTTCCCGAATACTCGGGCCAAGTCGCTGTGCGTTGGGGGGATTACAAATTGGTACGGCGAGGACTGGCGACAAAAAAACCATCGGACTGGGAGCTCTACGATCTGTCGAAAGACCCAAGCGAATCGATCGACCTGTCCGTACAGTTTCCCGAGTTGGTCGAACAAGGCCAAGCGATCCTTCGAGAGCAGACCGACGAGAACGAACTCTTTCCTGTTTCCTTTTGATGGAAACTAAACAGCCTTAGGTAATTTCCGAGATGCTCGATAGCCTACCTCAAGACTTAGCAGATCGATGGAAGCGTGGGGACAAGGTCCGCGCGCTCGACTACCTGAAGCGGCAACCCGAACTGCGAAAGAACTTGGCCATTTACAAGCTGCTCGTCCAAGAGGAGCTTCGACAGATAAATCTAGCCGGGATGGATTTGGACACCCAGCAGCTCGTAAAGGATTATCCGGAGTGCCAAGAGATCATCCTGGGTTTTGATCCTCAGTTCGAAACGTTGGTGCCCACTTCGCCGGATGCCTTTGAAACACAGCTCGAGCACACCAAAGCCCTTGACGGGATTGCAAGAACGAGCCGATCAGGGTTTCCGCAAATCCCCGGCTTTGAAATCCTCTCGGAGCTCGGCCGAGGAGGGATGGGAGTGGTCTATCGCGCAATGCAGATTTCTGCCAATCGGCTCGTGGCTCTCAAGGTCGTGCGAAATGAAGTCTTGGAAACAGCCAACACAGAGACTCGTGCTAACGCACTAGAGCGTTTCCGCACGGAGGCCAAAGCAGCCGCATCGCTACAGCACGACAATATCATTTCGGTCTACGAGGTAGGCGAAGTCCCCTCGAAGGACCGTAGGCATGCACCCTTGCGTTACTACGCGATGCGTTTTGTGCTCGGGACGAGTCTTTATGATATTCTCCGCCAAGGCCCCTTAGAGAATCACCGCGCAGCCCGGTACATCGCCCAAGTCGCACGAGGTTTGCAGGCAGCCCATGACCAAGGTATCTTGCACCGCGACATGAAGCCCCATAACGTGATGGTCGAGACCTCGAGCGATCGTCCCTTGATAGCCGATTTCGGGCTAGCCAAGTTCGTCCATAGCGACAATTCGATCACTTATGCAGGCCAAATCATGGGGACACCCTCGTACATGTCCCCCGAGCAAGCCCAGGATGCGTCGCTTGTCAAAGCAGCCGGCGACCAATACTCACTGGGCGCAACTCTTTATCATCTGCTTACCGGTCACCCCCCTTTTGCAGCCCCGAGCGTTCAAGAAACGATTCGCCAAATCCTCGAAAAGCCAGTAGTCCGGTTGCGAGAAAGCAACCCAGCCGTCGACCGGGACCTGGAAACCATTTGCATGAAGGCGATCGAGAAGGAGCCCGCCAAGCGGTACGCCAGTTGCCAGGACTTGGCAGACGACTTGCAGCGGTACCTCGATGGTATTCCGATTGTGGCTCGGCCGGTCAGCTCCGCCGAAAGGGCTTGGCGCTGGTGCCGTCGCAACCCCGTTCTCTCGGGGATGATCGCTGCGGTGAGCCTGCTGGCCCTGAGCACGATCGGAGCGATCATCGTCGGTTATCGCCAAACGGCCACGGCACTGGCGCGTGAATGCGCGGCGGATGCGTCGAACGCTTTCGAGCGTTACAACGCTGAATTCCGCGCGATCACGCGCCGC
>CAILTZ010000239.1 GCA_903837255.1 uncultured Pirellula sp.
ATGATGCTCGTCAAGGCCGGTCCGGCCGTCGATGATCTCATCAACCAACTGACCCCACACCTCGAACCAGGCGATATCCTCATCGATGGTGGCAATACCCACTATGTCGATACCGAACGCCGTACCAAAGATGTCGAAAGCAAAGGGCTCTTGTTCGTCGGATCGGGTGTTTCCGGTGGAGAAGAAGGAGCCCTCAAGGGCCCGAGCCTCATGCCCGGCGGTAGCAAAGCCGCTTGGCCAACCATCAAACCGATCTTCCAAGCTATCTCGGCCAAGGTTGGTCCTAACAACGATATCCCATGCTGCGAATGGGTCGGCCCACGCGGGGCTGGTCACTACGTCAAGATGGTTCACAACGGGATCGAATACGGCGATATGCAGCTGATCTGCGAAGCCTATCTGCTTCTCAAAGAAGCCGGTGGACTATCCAACGACGAACTCTACGATGTCTTCGAAGATTGGAACCGAGGAGAGCTCCAAAGCTACCTGATCGAAATCACCCGAGATATCTTCAGCGTCAAAGATGATCAAGGTGGCTCGGGCTACCTAGTCGACCAAATCCTCGATGTCGCAGGTGCAAAGGGGACCGGCAAGTGGATGAGCCAACTGGCCTTGGACCTAGGGGTCCCAAGCACGCTCGTCACCACCGCCGTCTACGCCCGATGCTTGGCCGCCTTGAAAGACGCTCGCGTTCGGGCCAGCAAGGTCCTGTCGGCTCCCGTCGACTCGCACAACCCTGCCTTCGACGCTGCCGTGAAAGGCTTAGTCGGCGATCGCAAGAAGTTCATCGAAGCCGTCCGCCACGCGCTGTATGCCTCGAAAATCTGCTCGTATGCACAAGGCTTCGTCCAATTGCAAGAAGCCAGCAAGGAACTCGACTGGGGCCTGAACTACGGCGATTGCGCTCTGCTGTGGCGTGGGGGTTGCATCATCCGCGCCCAGTTCCTCGACCGCATCAAAGAAGCCTTCGATGCCGAGCCGAATCTCGAGAACCTCCTGCTGCACCCATTCTTTAAAAAGGCGATCGACAACGCGCAAGAGTCCTGGCGCGCTGTCGTCATGGCCGCGAGCCACCTGGGCCTCCCTGTCCCAGCCTTCACCACCGCACTCGGCTACTACGACAGCTACCGACTAGCCCGATTGCCGTCGAATCTGCTCCAAGCCCAGCGGGATTATTTCGGTGCCCACACCTACCAACGACTCGATCGCACGGGTGTATTCCACAGCGAATGGCTCGACCTGCGCAAAAATCCAAGCTAAAACATTCGGGCTTGGAATTCCGAAATTACTCGAAGTGGAACGCCTCGGCGTTTTGATGCATGGCTCGTGAGCTAAAGACGATCCGAAACATCGGTATCATTGCGCATATCGATGCGGGAAAAACAACAGTCACCGAACAGATGCTCTACATGAGCGGTGCCAAGCACCGAGCGGGGGCCGTCGATTCCGGGACTACCGAAACCGACGACGACCCTGAAGAGCAGCAGCGCGGTATCACCATCTTCGCCGCTTGCGTGACGTTCCGTTGGAAAGACTGCTCGGTCAACCTCCTGGATACCCCCGGCCACGTCGATTTCACCGCCGAGGTCGAACGATGCTTGCGCGTCCTCGATGGAGCTGTCGTCGTCTTTAGCGCCCGGGAAGGTGTCGAGGCCCAAAGCGAAACGGTTTGGAGACAAGCCAACAAATACGGTGTCCCCAGAATCGTGTTCATCAACAAACTCGATCGCGAAGGTGCCGATTTTTACCGAGTCCTCGAAGAGATCGGGCCGAGACTCGGGGCGGATCCGGTCGCAATCCAAATCCCTGTTGGCCAAGGACCCGCGCACACCAGCGAACCGTTCCGAGCGATCATCGACCTGATCGATATGAAACTCCTGACCTTCAGCACCGAGGATGCCGGCCGCACGGTCACGGCTGAAGATCTTTCAGATGACCTTCTTGCCGACGCTCGCGATTGGCGAAATGTCATGCTCGAAAAACTCTACACGCACAGCGAAGAGATGATGGAACTGGCGATGGAGGAAAAACCGATTCCCCCTGAGCTCATCCGCAAAACCCTCCGGGAAGCTTGTGTCAGACAAGCCATCCAGCCGGTCCTCTGCGGATCGGCTCTGCACGGTGTGGGTGTCCAGCCACTGCTCGACGGCGTGGCCGCTTATCTGCCATGCCCAACCGATCGGCCTGCGGTCGAAGGGTACGATCCGAAAAAGCCCGACAAAAAACTCCTTCGAAATCCCGACCCCAAGGACCCCTTCTGCGCTTTGGTCTTCAAAATCCTCCCTGCAAAGACCGGCGACATGTTCTGGATCCGCGTTTATTCGGGCAAGCTCGAATCCAACTCGCGAGTCTACAACCCCAACCGCGACAAGAAAGAGAACGTCGCACAGCTTTGGCAAATCCACGCCTCGAAACGGGACCGCCAAGGTCAGATCGATACCCTCGAATGCGGCGATATCGCCTGCGCCATCGGACCCCGCGATTCGATCACCGGCGATACCCTCTGCGATACCCGTGAGATGGTCCAATTGCCATCGATCCAGTTCGCCCAATCGGTCATCTCGATGGCGATCGAACCTGAGAATACCACCGAACGCAAGAAGCTCGCCGAAGTCCTCGACATGCTCAAACGTCAGGACCCGACGTTTCACGCCAACGAGAGCGCCGAGTCCGGACAGACGATCATCTCCGGCATGGGTGAACTTCACCTGGAAGTCATCAAGAACCGACTCGTCCGAGATTTTCAACTGAACGTCAAGTTTTATAAGCCGCGCGTCTCGTACCGCGAGACGATTCGCCAACAGACCGAAGTCACCGGGCAATGCAATCGCCAAGTCGGCTCGCAGAATCTCTTCGCTCGCTTGAAGGTTCGTTTTGAGCCCCTCGAAGACCTCTCCTCGAAAGTCATCGTGCTAGACCGCACTCCGCCGGAGAAAATGCTCCCAGAGAATCTTCGCCAAGTCGCCTTGGAAGAACTCAAGAACCGAGCCGAAGGGGGTGGGCTCATCGGATCGTTCCCGCTGGCGGGTATGAGGATCAGTATTCTAGGAGCTGAACTAGCCGAGGTTGGTTCAGACGAAGTCGCGTTTCGAATCGCGGCCAACGACGCGTTTGACGAAGGGCTTCGAGCCGGCGGGCCGGCACTGCTCGAACCGATGATGAAGATGGAAATCACCACCCCGGCGGATTATCTCGGGGAGATCGTCGGCGATCTGCAACAACGTCGCGGCCTGATCGAAAAGACCGAGTCGCGCGGAGCGATCACCCAAGTCACCTCGCTGGCCCCCCTGAAGGAGCTCTTCGGATACTCGAGCGCGATCCGATCCCTGAGCCAAGGTCGCGCGGGCTGCTCGATGGAACCACAGGGTTACCAAGTCGCCCCGCAGGCCGACATGGAATCCTTCGCGATGTAGAAACAATCGCTAGATCGGACGTTCGGTCGGATAGGCAAAATGCAATGTTCATAACCCTCGACGGTATCGATGGTGGAGGCAAGTCCACACAGATTGAGCTGCTTGCCAACTGGCTTGCATCGCAAGGCCACAGCGTCCAAACCCATCGCGATCCAGGATCGACCAAACTCGGAACCGCCGTGCGGGAGATCCTGCTGCATCGCGAGGATATACCGCTGGCCAATACCACCGAGATGCTCCTGTACATGGCGGCACGTGCACAGCTGGTCGCAGAGAACATTCGACCCGCCTTGGAATCCGGCGTCACCATCGTGTGCGATCGCTTTCTGCTGGCCAATGTCGTCTACCAAGGCTCGGCCGGAGGGCTCGATGTCCAAGAGCTTTGGCAGGTCGGCAAGATCGCCACAGCAGGATGCATGCCCGATGTGACGATCGTGCTGGACATCGATCCCCAAATCGCAGCGTCGCGGATCCAGCGCGGCCAAGACAGGCTCGAGAAACGAGGGATCGAGTACTTCAAAAAAGTCCGCGAGGGGTTCCTCGCGCAATTGCCTCGCTGCGGAGGGCTCACAGCCGTCATCGACGCCGACCAAGACGTCCAGAGCATCCATCAACAGATCGTTGCAGTGATGGAAAAAGCCCTAAAAGCAAAGCCGTAAGCAAGATGGACAAGGGTTTCATTCATCGCCGACAGATCCTCTCGATTGGATCGGCTCTGGGGCTCGGGACCCTGTGTGCCCACGGTCAGCAGCCCGTCGAACCGGTCAATCCAAAGCCAAGCGGCTCGAGCATCGATCGGCGCGGGACTCTCTTGATGTGCGGAGGGGGCAAGCTGCCCAACGAGATCCTCGATCGCTTCTGCGAACTTGGGGAGTTCAATAAATCGATGTTGGTATTGATCCCTACGGCATCGGAACGCTCGGATACCGGGGACTACTCCCCTTGGCTCGAGCTTTGGAAGCAACGCGGTTGGAGGGATGTTCAGATCGTCCATGCACCGGATCGACAAACGGTCACGCGCGAGGATTTCGGTAAACAGATCGAGCAGGCGTCGGCAGTGTGGATCACCGGCGGGGATCAAAATCGGCTAGCACAGAGGTTCCATGCATCGGTGCTTGTCGATCAGCTCTACAAACTGTTGGCTCGAGGCGGAGTTCTCGGAGGCACCAGTGCAGGTGCAGCGATCATGTCCAAGCGGATGATCACAGGTGGTACCAATGAGCCGACGATGGGCGAGGGTTTTGGTTTGCTTCCCGAGGTGATTGTCGATCAGCACTTTACGCAAAAGAACCGCTTTGAGCGACTGGCCAAAGCCATCGCGATGCATCGAGATTTGGTGGGGATCGGAATCGACGAATCAACCGGGGTCGAGCTCCAAGCATCGGGTGGGAGCGTGATCGGCCAGGGTAGCGTGCACGTTTATCTTGACAATCACAGTGATCGAGACAAGAGCGAGCCAATCGTATGGGCTTCTGGTCAGAGGATCGCGCCAGAGGGTTGGTCACGTCTATTCAAGTTTGGTGAGTTGGGTTCCAAGCAAGTGAGTTCCAAATGATCATGCAACAGAGAGTTATCGCAAGCAGTATTTTGAGCGTGTCTTTTCTTGCGGTGGCCTGTGTCTTATCGGTGTTTCCTGGCCGAGGCTTGGCACAAGAGCCGGCCAAGAAGTTGCCGATCGAGGGCCAGACGATCGTGCTGGGCCAGAGCGTGGCTTTTGTGATTCCGGCGGCTGCTGAGTTTCGAGGGGCGGATGGATCGACGGCCAAGCCGTGGGTTTGGTATGCACCGACGCTGCCCAATCTGCCCGGCCCCGAGGAGCGTTGGATGTTTGAGCGGTTTGTGCAAGCCGGAATCGCGATCGCGGGGATCGATGCTGGGGAATCGTATGGGAGCCCGAATGGCAATCGGGTCTTTGATCGTTTGCATGCGGAGATGATTCGACGTGGGTATTCCAAGACACCGGTCATGCTCGGTCGATCGCGCGGAGGATTGCAGACCCTATCGTGGGCCGCGGATCATCCCGATCAAGTCGCGGCGTGGGCAGGGATTTATCCGGTGTGCAATTTGGCAAGTTATCCAGGGCTCGATCGAGCGGCTGGGGCTTATGAGTTAAGTTCCGAGCAGCTTAAGGATCGTTTGAAGGAGTTCAATCCGGTCGATCGCATGGGCAGGCTTGCGCAGGCCAAGGTGCCGTTGTTTGCGATCCATGGGGATGTCGACACGGTGGTTCCATTGGAGCTTAATTCCGGGTTGCTCAAGGAGACGTATGCTGCGGTCCGGGGTCCGGCCATGGAGCTTGTTGTACCCCCGGGTCAGGGGCACAACATGTGGGAAGGTTTCTTTCAAAGCAAAGAGCTCGTCGATTTCGTAGTCCGCCAGGCGCGTTAGGGACAGCAAGACTGATCGGACTGATCCGACTGCTCGTCAGGGTCGAGCTTCTTCATGGTATTTTTGCGCCGCGAGTCCTCTATTAGCGAACAATAGCGTCCATTAGCGGTCTAAAAAACCCGGGCCGATGGTCCTGGGAGTACGATCGAGAGATTAGATACTTAGCCACCAAAATCCCAGAAGAGCGCAAAATCGGTTAGCATTTACGTTTCTGAGCAGCAACACCCAATAACGATTATGGAGAGGCATCATGGTACGAATGACAGGCTTGTCCGGTAACGAGATTTATTGTTTGTCCTTGAAGGGATATACGCCTGGGGAGCTCGTCGTCGGGAACTCCGTTTTCTCGATGGGCTTTTTAGGTGGCTTGTCGGCATTCGGCAGCTCATTTATCGGGGGGGAGGTTGCTGAGGTTACTTCGATCATTCATGAGGGACGCCAGAACGCATTGGACCGGATGGTTGGCGAGGCGGAAGGTCATGGAGGTGAGGGGATCACCGGTGTCAGTAGCGAGCTGACGACCTTCCACGGAAGGAGTGAGTTTCTTACGGTAGCTTCGGTGGTGCATTTAGCGGATCGAAAGTCAAGCTCGTTAGGCTTTTCAACGAGTGCCAACGGGCAGGATTTGTACTGCCAGTTGGATGCTGGATTTCGTCCGTTGCGATTTGTGTTTGGCAATGTTGCGTTTTCGATTGGCGTTGGGTCTGGGATCGTCGGCGCGTTAAAGACAATGGGGCGGGGGGAGATCAAAGAGTTCAGCGACATCTTCAACAAGACGCGACACTTGGCATTGCATCGTATTGCAAGTGAGGCCCATCGTGCGGGGGCCAACAGCGTTATCGGGATCGAAACGCGAGCGATGACTTGGGCAGGATTGCATGAGATGCTCATGCTCGGGACGGCCTCGGAGCATCCCCGATTGCCGGCTGCCAAAAGTCCGCACGACGTGGTCACAAGCGATCTGACCAACGAGGAGATGTGGAACCTTGTCCATTTAGGCTACATGCCGATCAAGCTCGTGCTTGGGACGGCGGTCTATTCGCTGGGGATTGTCGGCGGAATGAAGGCTTGGTTTAGATCGATGAGCCGTGGAGAAATACCTGAGTTGACCAGTCTCATCTATGAGGCACGTGAGCATGCAATCGGGATGATCCGAGACGAAGCGGCGGCGTTGAATGCCGACAGCGTGGTAGGGATAAAGACACACATCCACGAACACAACAACCTGTTAGAGTTTATGGCGATCGGTACGGCGGTTAAGAAAATGCCAGGGCTGACAACGCTCAGCGAGCAGCTGCCCCCACAGGCCATCATCAGAGACAAAGACACTTGGGTTTCCAAGGTCGCATTGAATCTCCCAGGACATTAATGAGCATTCCGTATTATCAGATCGATACCTTTACCAACCGGCTCTTTGCGGGGAATCCGGCGGGGGTGTGCCTGCTTGCACAGTGGTTGCCGGACCGAGTCCTCCAGTCGATTGCGGCCGAGAACAATCTGGCCGAGACAGCCTTTGTCGTCCAGCGCGAGACGAGCTTTGATCTGCGCTGGTTCACTCCGAGCTTGGAGATGGATTTGTGTGGGCATGCGACGCTGGCCCCTGCGCACGTGATCTTCCGACACTTGGGATACCAAAATCCGGTAGTGCGGTTTCAAACGCTCTCGGGCGAACTGACCGTCACTCGGCATGAGGATCTGCTTACGCTCGATTTTCCGGCCCGGCCGGCCCTGGAGTGCCCGACCCCGGTGCAGCTTGAGCAGGGGCTTGGGATTGCCCCGAGTTACACGGCCAAATCCAGGGATTACTTGGCTGTCTTTGATAGCGAGAGGATTGTCCGAGAGCTGCGTCCCGACATGATGGCATTGATGCAATTGGATTCGTTGGGGGTGATCGTCACGGCGCCTGGGAGCGACTGTGATTTTGTTTCGCGATTTTTCGCACCTAGGGCAGGCGTTCCCGAAGACCCGGTGACCGGCTCGGCCCATTGCACGCTGATCCCTTATTGGGCGCAGCGGCTAGGGCGCACAAGCTTGCGGGCTTTGCAGATTTCAGAGCGAGGTGGAGAGTTGTTTTGTGAACATCGCAACGATCGAGTTGGCATCGCGGGCCGCGCGGTGACTTAGTCCTCGGGCTATCTGCATGTGGTTTAGTTGACCCATCAGAGTAATCCCAATGAGGCATATACGCATCCTTGCAATGGATGTAAACTCTCGGGCAGGTGTCCAAGGTATTTATCGTCTGGTTATTGATCGTGTAGCGCGAAGAGGGGGAAGAGGGCGAGTCGATGGCCCGCATTTGGACAGAAGACAATGCGACGTTGGAAACGGTCAATGCATGGCTCCATGGAATCGGATTTGCCTTGAGTATTCCCGCTGGGTTCGTCTTGGTCTGGCTCGCTCTGCATCACCATCCATCGATGGTTGTGTCTTGCGTTGTGTATGGACTTTCTCTCTCCGCCATGTATTTGTTCTCTACCCTTTCCCATGCGGTTAGGGACCCTGGGATTCGGCATCGAATGCGCACGCTCGATCAAGGGGTCATCTATACGCTGATCGCCGGCACCGTCACTCCGTTCATTTGGGGAGGCATGCAGGGATGGGCGAGGATCGCGATGATGGCATTGGTCTGGGTAGCGGCCGCCGCTGGCTTTTACTCCAAAGTTCTCGCCAAGCATCGGGTCGATAACATGACTGCCGTATCGTACATCATCATGGGCTGGGCACCTGCTGCGGCGCTATTTTGGTCGACCAGCACGATCTGCTTTCTTGTCATGCTGCTGGGTGGATTGATCTACACGCTGGGTGTCTTTTTCCTTCAAAATGATCATCGCGCTTGGTACTTTCATCCGCTGTGGCATGTCATGGTGATTTTGGCTAGCGCCAGTCACTACCTTGGCATAGTGCTTTTCGCCATTCTGCGTCTGGATCGATAGAAATTGCTCCCCGATCGTTTCATGGCAGAGCGATCACACCCTTATTCCGCCTAATTAGGTGGAATTATCCGCTTGGGATTCTTGAATCGGATAGGGTGAACGCATGCCTTTCGAATCCTCTATCTGATTGAGTACACACGATGTCCATGAATAACAATGTTGATTCGAAGTTAGTTCAGCAAGTCAACACCAAGCTTGCGATGCGTGGCATCCGATCGCCATGCAGCGTTTCGGTGGCATGCCGCGGCGGCGAAGTGACGTTGACTGGTACAGTGACACAAGCCCACCAAAAAATGTCCGCTGCAAATATCACACAAGGCGTCAACGGAGTCAAACGGGTCATCAACCAACTGACCGTGAAAGCTCAGGCGCGAAGCTAACGTCGTTCTTGTCAAGAACCAGCAGATTCCAAGACGTTTTTTCCACGGCATGAGCATCAAACCGCGACGCGGAAAGAGACATCACGTAGCTGAAGTCTTGCGACTCCAGTTACGATTATGCCCTTAAGGCTTTTTTTCGATCGGCGTTTGCTCCTTCGTTTTGAGCCCGTCGAGCAGGCTTGCGGCGTGAGGGTAACAGCCAAGCGATCATGAGTAGTTCTTTTTCAGCGAATATTCGTGTGTATCAGCGGTTGGCAGGAGCAGGCTTGAGGGAACAGAGAGTGGCGAGTGGCGATTGATGATTGATGATTGATGATTGATGATTGATGATTGATGATTGATGATTGATGATTGATGATTGATGATTGA
>CAILTZ010000240.1 GCA_903837255.1 uncultured Pirellula sp.
CAGGCACGTTTTTGGGACGCCGAAAAAGGTGCCTGGGACGCCGAAAAAGGTGCCTGGCACCAATTAGGGGGGGCGGTTTCCCCCCCTTGAGAGTGGTTGACGCCTCGAAAATTTTTCCAAGGTTTCTTGCCTCGTGACCAGACGTGTCACTCGCCCACCACAAACTTCTTTCGTTGCAGACTACCCAAAGCCCCTAGCCCCCCAGCCAAAAGGCCTGGCCGCTGCCTGCAACAAACTCCACACACGCATCGCAAACACAACACACACAAAATCGAATGGTTTTTTTGTCCGCGCATCGGCCATCGCCACGGCGCTCTGGTCGATCGCTCAACCAACTGGTACCTAACCAAGGAGGTGCTCCATGTGCCGTCCCCTTCGTGATGAAGTCCTTCCACCGAACGAAAGTTGTTTTGCACACCTCTATAACCGCTGCGTCCAAGGCACCTACCTTTGCGTAATAGACCACGCCACCGGCAAAGACTACTCCCACCGAAAAGATTGGATCACTCAACGACTCGAACAACTCGCATCCATCTTTTTGATCGATATCCTGGCCTATGCCGTCCTCGATAACCACTTGCATGTGGTGGTCAGAACCTTACCCGACGAAGTAAAAGCTCTCTCGGACCGTGAGGTGGCGATCCGCTGGCTCTCGCTCCACCCGGGTCGGTTGCTCGATGAGTTCGTCTGCGTTGACCCGACCGAAGCCCAAATCCAAGAACTCCTTGCCGATCCCGAGAAAATCGAGCAAATACGAAAGAATCTCTCGTCGCCCTCGAGCTTCATGAAGGATCTGTGCGAACCGATCGCCAAACGTGCAAACAAGGAAGATGGCCGTAAGGGTCACTTCTGGGAAGATCGATTCAAGGCCCAGCGACTCATGGATATCCTGGCAATCCTTGTCTGTGTGGCTTACGTGGACCTGAATCTCATCCGAGCAGGAATGGCATCGAGCTTGGCAAGCTCCAAATTCACGTCGATTCAAGCCAGGATACTCGCTAGCCAAAACCAGATGGCTCTGAGTCTTGCATTTGCCAAGGTTTCGATCTCCGATGCCGAAGCGGCTCAGAGGATCAAGGATATCCCCCAGGTCCAACTGCGTCGACGAATCGAGGAGGCCCGCAAACAGGCCGAGCAGCGGATGGTTCTCAAAGACGCTTGGATTGCCAAGCTAACGATCGATGAAAACCAATCGGTCAATCCAAACGATTCGCATTTGAGCAAGAGCGGCCTTCGAGCTAGCGACAAAGGATTCCTGCACATGACGCTTGCACAATACATCAAGATCCTTGAAGAGTCTCTGTTATTTCGACCGGGGAACGCTTCGTTGCAGGAGCCTTCGCAGGAACTGATTGAAGTCTCCGAGGCCGTCGGGGTAGCCCCGGCGAACATCAGCTGGATGATTTCCGACTACAAGCGGATCTTCCGCAAGAGTTGCCGAGTCGGGAGCCCAGAGTTGATGCGTCAAGAGGCCCAGGCCAGAGGTCGCAAGTGGACCAAGTACACACGGCACTCGAAGCTATTCTACAGCGAGAAATCGGTCGAATTCGACTCCGAAAACGGGCGGTTCCGCAGAGCCCAGATCAGCCTGAGCAATCCCGAAACAAGCGGTGAAAGCACCGCAGGTTAGCCTGGTGAAGAGCATCTACCAAGCTCGATCGCGTCAAGATTGATCAGGACTCGAGTCTGATCTGTCCAATTGCTTTTCACCCCGGCGGTGATTACGCTCAGTGGACACGAATCCGCGCCTCGACCCTTCGATTCGATCCCCATAAGGAACCTTTGTCTTGAATCTCTGGAATCGACGAAACTGGCTGAGTGCCGCTGCAAGCGCACCGTGCCTCGGCCTCTCCTTGCGCCTCTCCGGAGGAGCCCTTGCGGCTGCCCCAGGGGCTTCCGAACCGATCGCCTGGACCCACGCCAAAATCGTCACCGCCGCTGGGCCGGTCATCAACGACGGAACGCTGGTGGTCCAGGGTGGATCGATTCTTGCCGTCGGGCCGTGCGACTCCACATCGGTACCTGCCGGTGCCAAGTCGTACGATGCGACCGGCAAGTGGATCATGCCCGGCCTGGTCTGCACCCACAGCCACATCGGGGGTGTCGGGGCCGCCGATGGCAGCGCACCGATACAACCCGGCGTGCGCATCCTCGATGCGATCAACGTCAAAGAAGCGGGCTTCAAAAGAGCCCTTGCCGGAGGCCTGACAACCCTCATGATCATGCCAGGCTCCGGACACTTGATCAGCGGCCAAACCGTCTACTGCAAACTTCGCTACGCCGGCAAAGGTCCTGCAACCATCGACGACATCCTGATCCGCGATAACGACGGCAAACCGATCGGCGGATTGAAAATGGCCAATGGGACCAACTCCCAAGGTGATGCACCCTTTCCAGGTACCCGCGGAAAGTCCGCCTTCTTGGTTCGCGAACAATACATCAAGGCACGGGAATACCACGCCAAACGTACCGCAGCCAAAGGGGACCCCGACAAACTACCACCCCGCGACCTGCACCTCGAAGCCCTCATCGAAGCCATGCAAGGGACCCGGATCGTTCACCACCATACCCATCGCCATGACGATATCATCACTGTCCTGAGGCTATCTCAGGAGTTCGGGTTCCGAGTCGTGCTTCACCATGTGAGCGAAGGTTGGAAAGTCGCCAAAGAGATCGCCGCTGCCAAAGCAGCTTGCTCGGTCATCGTCATCGATTCACCGGGTGGCAAACTCGAAGCTCGCGATATGACTTTCAAGAATGGGCGTATCCTCGACGAGGCCGGCGTCCGAGTTGCGTTCCATACCGACGATTGGATCACCGACTCTCGGGTCTTCAACCGTTCGGCGGCTCTGGCCGTCCGAGCCGGAATGAACCGCGACCGAGCACTCGAAGCCCTCACGATCGCAGGGGCTGAAATGCTCGGTCTCGAACACCGAGTCGGGTCGCTATCACCCGGCAAAGATGCCGATTTCTGCGTCTTGAGCGGAGATCCACTGAGCGTCTACAGCCGAGTTTTAGAGACCTGGGTCGAAGGCCAGCAAGCGTTCGATCTGTCCGACCCAGAAGATGCGTTGTACGCCGAAGGCGGACAAGGGGCAGGCTTTGAACTCAATCCCTATCTTTGCTGTTTCGGACAAGCTTGGCAAAACGCAGGAGCGAAATAATGATCAGAACTTTCTCAGCCCTAGTTCTTTGCGGCCTTCTGGCCAACTCAGTTTCAGCACAGACTCTCGTCGTAAAAGCTCAACAAATCCACACCGTGTCGGGCAAAACGATCGCCAACGGCGTTGTGATCTGCGTCGATGGCAAGATCGCTTCGATCGGCGATGCAGCCAGCGTGGTGATCCCCGACGGTGCCAAGATCGTCGAAGCACAGATCGTGACGCCTGGACTGATCGATGTGCGGAGCAGTGTAGGACTCTCGGGTATCCTCAACGTCGACCACGACTCCGATCACCTCGAGTCGTCAACACCCCTGCAGCCTGAACTCCGCGCGATGGATGCTTACAACCCACGCGAAGAACTCGTCGAGTACATCCGCGGGTTCGGTATCACCACCGTCCACACGGGCCACGCTCCAGGTGAGCTGATATCGGGTCAGACCCTAATCGCTAAAACCCGTGGTGGGACGGTTCAAGACGCATTGATCATGGATGGAAAAGCCGTTTGCGCAACGCTAGCAGAGTCCTCTCAGAAACCGGGTAAGCAAAGTCCAGGCACCCGAGGTAAACAGATGGCGATGCTCCGATCGCTGCTCATCGAAGCGCTCGAGTATCGATCAAAAACTGCAAAAGTTGCCAAGGATGACGATAAAAAGAAAGACGCCAGCAACAAGGACGCCAGCCACAAAGAAGAAACTAACAAAGAGGGCGCTGAGGAGTCCAAGGTTGCAAGGAGCTTAAAACTCGAAGCGCTGGTCGACGTTCTCGACGGAAAGAAAGCTCTAGTGATCACCGCTGATCGAGCCCAAGACATCGCTAGCGCTTTGCGTTTGGGCGAGGAATTCGGCGTTCGCATTTGGCTCGATAGCGCCGCGGAAGCTTATCAGCTGCTGCCTCAGATCAAGAAGGCCGGCGTGCCGGTACTGCTACATGCTTCGATGGCCCGGGCCAGCGGCGACCGAGAGAACATGACGTTTCGCTCGGCCGCACTATTAAGGGAAAACGGCATTCCGTTTGCGATCGAAAGTGGATTTGAAGCTTACGTGCCCAAGGTCCGAATCGTGCTGTTCGAAGCCGCCTTGGCAGCCGCCCACGGATTGTCCAAGGAGGATGCATTGGCATCAATCACTTTATCACCCGCTAAAATCCTGGGGATCAGCGATCGGGTAGGATCGATCGAGGTCGGCAAAGACGCGGATCTTGCCCTCTACGATGGCGACCCACTCGAATACACAACTCATTGCACCGGAGTGGTAATCGATGGCGTCGTCTATCCTGGGGAAAGCAGATGACGCTTTTTCTGAATTTAAAGTCATTGATCCAAGAATCCTCCGCGACAAAATCGATCTGTACCCCCCCTCGCCCCCGAGGATTTGGCTGGGGGAGACAGGGCGGGATGGATTGATGATTGATGATTGATGATTGATGATTGATGATTGATGATTGATGATTGATGATTGATGATTGATGATTGATGATTGATGATTGATGATTGA